>NZ_JRVL01000161.1:0-10705 GCF_054823985.1 Acinetobacter sp. GN11
AATTTCCAGTAGGTAGTCTCAGTTACTTTGAAAACTATGACATTGTTGTCGAAGGTATCACGTTTCAACACCCTGAGCGTATTGATAAGGAAAATATCATTCTGATTCCAGCGAGTGAAGATGTCGTATGGAATAGCAAGATTAGTATTCATGGTTCTAGTGGCACTCATCCAAGTGAAGATATTTTTCACGATGGTACTGAAGTTAAACCATTTGGAGGAAAAATAGATAACGAAGGATTAACAACCCGAATTATCTTTGAAGAAGGCGATGTGAAGCGCTACGAAAATTACGAAGCTGTAATTGATGGTGTGACTTATCACAATCTACCAAAAAATGAGAAAGACAATGCCATTGATCTTACTGTTAAGGTCGATAAGAATGCAGAGATTATTCTTTCTGGTTTAAATGATAAGAGTAAAGCGACACCAGTTTTTAAAAAGGACTCCAAAATTCAACCGTTGAATGGTTTTGTCATCTTTCATGGCGATCGTTCAACGTGCATCATGTTTCGTGAGGGGGACTTGACAGAATTTGCTGCTGGATACAAGTTGTATTATGAAGATACTTTTACAACTGAATACATAGGTCTAGAGCCCACTCACATTCGGTTTGAATCAGTAGGAAAAAATATTTATACCGAGGTCAAACTAGTCACACTGGATAAAAATGGGAATGATATTGAGGTCATTTTTCAGGGGCGCTACAACAAAAACAAATAAAATGAACTGAATGTAACGGCTATTGAAGTTGGCTTTTATTGGGAGGCCAACTTTGGTGACCAACCAGAAACTTATGATGTTGAGACTGATGTTACATCTGGGATGGTGACAATTCTTGCACAAGCTGCTGAATCATAAAACCAAGACCAAGTTCAAGCGGGAGAAACTTTTCTTACAACGGGTTATTGGACTGAGCAGTGTGTGGCGAATTCTTAAGCATGTAGAATTCCGTTTTAAGAATTCACAATAAATTGATTCAAATTTTAGAAAGCAATCCCCATTAAGAAAGTAGTTCAATACTTGCATTGTTGAGTAAGTATCCAGCCAGAAATAGCATTGAGTACTTTAGGCGAATATGCATATTGTCCGAGTAATAAAAAGAGTCCCTGTTTCCAAATCGGCCATTGAGAGGGTAATTGGTAGTCAAACAAAGTGCTCCGCAAAAGCCCGTGAGTTGTTTTTGGGATCAGTACAATGCAACGGGAAGTTTCAGTTGGTAATGTTTTGCTCCAGACATCTATTGTTTCATCGGGATTGACATTTCGGTCATCTTTTCCCATTAGAATGAACACGGGGGTATGTATCTTTGAGATATCTTGGGTTGCATCTGCAAGGGAGTTTCTACGCTCAAAATCCTGGCGAGTACAACGCGATGCACATGGGCGGGCAGCAACGCCTTTGGTAAACTGCTTATCAAAAATTATTGCTTCGCGTTTTTTTGCCTCTTCAATATCAGCAAAGGAGCGCCCTTCAGAATTAAGCCGTTGCCCAGTATAGTATATTCCTTGATTGCGCCAGTTGATTGCTGCACCAGCTAGTATAATAAAATCAGGTGTTGCTAGCTGAGTCACTTTGGGGATAACCCAGCCAGCCTGTGAAAATCCCAAATAACCGATATGGCTTTTTTTTAATTCTGGTTGTTCTTTCAGAATTTGGAGTGCGAATGCTGCTTCATCTGCACGATCTGGCATGTTCTGTGCCAGCCAGTTACCAGTACTTGCCCCTACACCAGGTTTATCCCATGAAAAAACCGCTATGCCCTGTGATACAAGATAATTAACCAGTGGAAAATAGCCATTATCTGACCAACGATCCTGAGGTCCGTCACCATGAACTAAAATAACCACAGGCGGTGAAATTTGATTAGGAGGTAGGATTAGCGTACCTTGCAGGACATTCTGATGATGCTTAAATGAGATAATACGCTGTTGTCCATAATCGGAAATTTCAAATTCTGATAATCGAATGAAAGCTATACTTGTGAGAATAATCACTATAGCTAAAAATGCTGAAAGATATTTACCCATGTAAGGCTCTTTAGTGAATTGAAAATATTACGAAGGCATAAATAATTCTGTGTTAAAAGAGTATTTAAAAATACTTAGTTACATGCCCTTCAAAACTGATCGTGCCGAGATATGCTCTTCCACAGCCATTTGAATATCGAGTTTTAATTCCTGTAGGCAAGCGAATACCAGTTTTTCTTTAGGTGGGAAATGCTTATAAAAGGTCGCTTTAGCAATATCGGATTCCGTAATAATACGATCGATCCCCACGGTGATGTAGCTTATCCTGAATAAAGAGCTGAGTTGCATTACTTAGAATAATTTCTCGGTTTGATTGTTTTTTTTTTTTTGAATTTTATTTGTGCATTCATAATCGGTTATTAAATTTTTTGAAGTAGTAAGCTTACTATTCTAGTGTATAGATAGGGGATTGAACTAGTCATGAGGGGGAGATAGATATAAAAAATAGACAGATCTGTATGTATTTAATAGAATATGTCCGATTATGATCTAAATTTATAAAAATGTGATGTTTAATAATATTTCTCAAGTTTTAGAGAGTTTGGGTTTACTCTCCCAGCATCGTTCGGTGCATCTCCAGTTTTCTGATGCATCCTTGAATAGTCAGGTTTTTTTACAACGCATAGACGGGCAACATTATCTTAATCAGGGCATGACAGCAGAGTTGATCTGTTTATCAACCAATGCCCATATTGCACTTAAACAATTTATTGGGGTACAGGTTGCGGTTGATCAGGTAACAGATCAGGGTCAATTATTCCGAACCACAGGGATTATCACGGGTGCATCACAAGGGCAAAGTGATGGTGCTTTAACCTTATATAAACTCAGCATAAATGATCCAATATATCTCTGGCATAAACGCAGAAATAGCCGTGTGTTTATGAACAAGAGTGTGAAAGAAATTACTGAGGTTCTGTTTCAGGAATGGCAAGGTAAAAGCCCATTATTTGCTGCTAGTCTGACTTTGGATTTGAGCGGATTGAAACAGACATACGATATCCGTCCTTTTGTCATGCAGTTGAACGAGAGTGATCATGACTTCTTAACTCGCTTATGGCGTAGTGAAGGGATTAACTGGCTGATTGATGAAGCTGAACTGATTGTACCGAGCAATACAGATCATATTCAGCCACAAAAGTTACGCCTGATTGATGACAATAGCCAGTATCAGGCATTGGCAAGACGAACGATTCGTTACCATAGAAGTCACGCAACCGAACAATTTGACAGTATGACCAGTCTGATCGCTGGACGTAGTTTGCAGCCGACTTCTGTTTTTGTGCAGCGTTGGCAGTCAGATGTGTTACAACAAACCGATGGGGCAGGTAGTGTACAAAGTACACATCAACATAGTGCCCACTATGACAATCAAAGTTTAAGTCTTGAAGATGCATGGCACTTTAGTCCGGCATGGATGCAAGATTTAAAAGGCGAAGATGGTGTAACCTCCGCAAGTAATCAACAATTAGAGAAATTTAACCAGAACCTCAGCGCTTACCATGATGCTAAGTCCAAGCAGTTTACTGCCCAAACTACAGTACGAGATACCCAAGTTGGCTACTGGTTTGAACTGAATGAGCACCCTGAAATTGATCTGCATAGTGGGGCAGATAAAGAGTTCTTAATTATCGGTAAGCATTACTACAACCAGAATAACTTACCAAAAGACTTAAACCAGCAAATTCAAGCATTAGTTCAACAAAGCCATTGGCAAGCTAGTCAGACAGATGAACGCCAAGGCAATCAACTGATTTTACAACGTCGCCATATCAAGACAGTTCCAGAATACCAGCCATTACAAGATCGACCGGAAGCCACTGTACAACGTGCCCGTGTAGTGGGACCAGCGGGTGAAGAAATTTATGTTGATCAATGGGGACGTATTAAAGTGCGCTTCCTGTTTACCCGAGCCGATGACCACCGTCATGATGGTGGCGCAGGCAGTAACGACAATGATACAGACTCCGCTTGGATTGATGTTGTCACCCCGTGGGCTGGAAAAGGTTATGGGGCACGCTTCTTGCCACGTGTGGGTGAAATCGTGGTGATTGATTTCTTTGACGGTAATATTGATCGTCCGTTTGTAGTAGGTCGCATTCACGAAGCTGAACGGCATCCGACCCAGTTTGACCAGAAAGGACGGCTACCAGAGACTAAAAAACTCAGTGGCATTCGATCAGAAGAAGTGGGTGGTAAAGGATTTAACCAACTCCGTTTTGATGACACCACTGGACAAATCAGTGCCCAGCTACAAAGTAGCCATGCGGTCAGTCAGCTAAACTTAGGTAACTTAAGCCATCCAAAAGACAGTGCGACAAGTGAGGGCCGCGGTGAAGGCTTTGAACTCAGAACAGATCAGTGGGGTGCGGTTAGAGCAGGTAGAGGCTTACTCGTTAGTACCCATAAACAAGACCAAGCTCAAGGAACACATTTAGATGCAGTCGATGCCAAGCAGCAAATAGAAGGTGGCCTTAATAATACCAAGGCACTCAGTGAAGTTGCGAAAAACCAGCAAACTGACCCATTGGAAGTGCTTGAAAACTTAAAAACGTTTATAGAGCAAATTGAACAACAAGATAAAGACAAAGCTGCTCTATTTAAGCAAGCTATTATGATATTAAGCGCACCGAACAGTATTGCTCTTGCGAGTCATGAAGACATTCATTTAAGCGCAGATGGACAGATAAGCCAAAATGCCGGAGACAGCATTAGCCTAAGCACTCAGAAGAACCTGATTGCACATGCCCAAAACAAAATTAGCCTATTTGCAGCCCAACAGGGCGCACGGCTTTATGCGGGCAAAGGCAAAGTTGAAATACAGGCACAAAGTGACGGCGCAGATATTATTGCTCGTAAAGGCATTCAGATTATTTCCACAGAAGATCGTATTGAAATTAGTGCTTCTAAAGAAATTGTGATCACGTCGGGTGGTTCCCAAATCAAGATTAATAGCTCAGGTATTTTCCCTGTTACTGGCGGTAAGTTTGAGGTAAAGGCTGGGCAGCATATGTTTATGGGAGGAGGTAGTGCTTCTGCTACCTTACCTGCCTTACCTAATTTGAATATGCCTGCTAAGGAGCTTGAACTGAAATATGTGTATGGCGATTTAAAGCCAGTCGCTCAAGCACCTTATAAACTTATATTTCAGGATGGTACGACACAAGAAGGCATTCTGGATGGTAATGGTTCTGCAAAAGTACAAGTCTCTGCTGATAAAATCCAGCCAAAGGTCTATTACGGTTTTAGCAATATGGAAGCTAAACCTGATCAACCCAAACAGGACAATACATTTAAAGATAAACACGTAATGAGTGTCATGGCAGCAGAACAATTGATCGAACAATATAACAAGCAAGAACTTGACCACTTATTAGATGAATATTTCCCTGATGAAATACAAGCCATGATAGATGGGCAGGGTGTTGAGTACGATGACCATATCAATGACTATGAGGAAAAAGATTTAGAACAACAAAATAATCCAGATGATGCCATTGCTGATCATGCAGAAGAAATCCCATTGAATGCACAAGCAACCCCACATTTTGGTTTTGGGGGAGATGTATGAGTACAGCCATTGCAAAGTCACCTGCTAAAACCATTCGAGTCACCAAAAAAGGGGAACAATCGGCAGCCGACTGGATAAAAGGTGTATTAGATGGGAGTGGGTCAAGCCCGGCACAAATTATTGTGGCTGTTGTGATTGGCTGTATCCCTTTCGTGGGGCAAGGCGTCGATGTTGGTAATGTTATCGTTTCAATTGTCAAAATTTCAGAAAACCCGAATAACAAAGACAACTGGTTTGATCTGGTCTTTAATATAATTGCATTTGTTCCCGCTGCTGGAGATGGACTTAAAATTGTATTTAAGCAATTGCGTTCAGGTAAAGCGATGGGAGCAATATTAGATGCAATTCCAAGTAAAACCATGCGTGGCGATGTTGAAAAATGGTTTCGTAATTTAAACTGGAATGCTTATACCAAAGAGCTACAGAAAACCGTTAATAAAATGATAGATGGACTCATTAACGTTTTTGATAGCTGGATGACCAGAGCGGTCTTGGGACAGGCCCGATTAAAAACTCTTGTGGTGCAATTGAGAAAAATGAAAACAGTTGCGAACAAGCAAATTGAAATGGTGATGAAAGATCTGCAATTAGCCCATAAAAAGGCTTTAGCAACACCTTATCCAAATACCACAGCGAAGGCACCCATTCATAAAACGGGTTCAAAGAAACCTAATTCTACGTCTGCTCCTCGTACACAGCAAAATGGTCAGGTTCTTAAAAATACCAGTGGTAATACCGCGAAGACAGGAAGCAAGAATACATCAACCAAAAGGGAAGCAAAAAAGCGTAGTAATCAGGAACTAGGTTCGGGTGGTGAGCACATCACGGATTATTATTTTGTGAAGCGGAAAAAGAACCGCAGCAAAATTAATAATAATGGTGTGCTGTATGAATATCACGATACTGGACACAATGGTATCGACCATGTCTGGCATAGCAATAGTATTGGGCATAAGTACCGTGTTACAGATAGTAAATCGACGAATTTAGCCAGTCATAAAAAACTCATGACCCCTAAAGCTGCAATGGCTGCTTTAAGAATGGGATTAGATGTTTACATGAAATCTGATCAGGAAAGTAAAGCTAAACGGTCAGTAGGTACAACAGTCGGTGATGGTGTACAGATGTCACATTTATGGGTTGCGAATAAAATTCGTAGTGCAAAAATAATTCCTGCACATGATAACTTGATTGAGGATATTGCTGCTTGGAGGCGTGTTGAATTTAAGCCTTCAGCAGAGAGAGTTTTTAAAAATGGAAAAGGACAAACTGTCGCTATTCGTTGTCCTTATGATCGGAGCTTAGTTACGATTACGGGGAATTTATTTGATCACCACAGTAAATGTAAGGGGCTGGATAAACCAAAATGTACCCGCACAGTGACTGCACATGCGATTACTTTAGAATTTGTATTGCCAAATGAAATGCTGGAGCGTTAAGAATGTCGATAACAGTCAATGATCAAGATATAGATTGGCAGAAGTGGTTTGATCAGGAAATCAAAGATTCGGATAGTTATAGGGATAGTTTTCTGGAAGCAGAAATGTATCAAAGAAGATTTAATACTATTCTAAATGGCATTTACTCAGTGACTGATGGATTCCGAAAATATAAAACTAGTGCCAAAGCTGGAAAAATGATGAGTGCAGGGCATCAACGCTTACAAGATGTATTAGATTTAATGTCTTTACAATATTCGGCGGGTGGTGATATCGGTTTTATTAAAGAGCTTTACCCTTACGTACTCTATTGGACTGAAGAATATGCTGAAACCAGCCATTTATATAATCTAAGTCTTGATGCTGGGGGACGTTATGTCTGGCATATTAGTTTAGGTACAGAGGACTACTGGTATATTGCTTTACGTTTGATCTGTTTTGGGTTATTGACAGGTTATGCTGATCAAATGTATCGGATTATGCCGATTATTGACTATGTTGAAGCCACACCTGAAGGGCAGGAAAAAGATGGTTTAATCGAGCGTCTGGTTGCTCCCTTTGTAGCAGACTGTGGCACTCCACCAGATGAAGCCAGAAGACATTTGCCTTATCGAAAGTTAATCAAGGTGTTTAATGCTGCACCTGAGCAACGCCCCGCTTTAATATTGCAATATTTAGAAAGCTGGTATGAGGCGAGTCGTAGAGAGCCTTATCATGATCAACATCCACAAACTGATCTTAGATCGGGCGTTAGCTATTATGGTTATTGGTCATGGGAAGCCGCAGCGGTGACTTGGTTGTTAGAAATAGATGATGCTTTATACCGTGATCACGAGTTCTATCCAAAAGACTTAGTTGATTTTGCGCGTTCACAATCAAATGTAGTTCAAGAAGAGAAACAGCCAGAACGTATAAAAGTAAAAGGTGGTGAAGCTTGTATTAAAACAGGTCATTGGATTACTCCAGCTAAACCTGATACACGACTTTATTTTACGCAAGGTGCCATATTGCCAATACTTTCAGAAACGGACTGGGGTGAAGTGTATTGGTATTGGGATAGTGAATAGCCTAAGTGACTTTATCCAGAGATAAAGCTTTAGTTGATAGTTGTAATGTTTAGAAGATAGTAAAATGGCATTTAAAAAACCGATTTTGAAAACAGCTGTACCCGAGAGCCCAGATAGGCTTTTTATTGACTTACCTCGTAGAAAACATGCAAGTTTATTTGATCACCAAGGTCAAATTTTAAGAAGTTATGTTAAGCAAGCACTAAATGAGAAAGACGTAGCAATTCAACTTCCTACTGGTAGTGGTAAAACCTTAGTTGGTCTGTTATTAGCGGAATGGCGGAGAAGAAAATTTAATGAACGAGTAGTGTTCTTATGTCCTACCCGACAATTGGTAAATCAGGTGGTAGAGGAAGCGAATAATAAATATGGCCTACAAGTTGAAGGTTTCGTTGGTTCAGCTAAATATTATTCGCCTGACTCAAAGTCAGCGTATTTAGATGGTAATAGAGTTGCTGTAACTACCTATAATAGTTTATTTAATACTAGACCCTTCTTCAATAATGCTGATGTCATTATTATTGATGATGCTCATGCTGCGGAAAACTATTTACAATCTCTTTGGACTTTCAGTGTTAGTCGTACTGAGGAAAGTGATCAGATCCTGTATAAGGCGATATCGGGAGTTTTAAAGTCTGTTTTACCAGAGCAAAATTTTGCAAGATTATCTGGAGCATGGTCCAGTATAGAAGATGCAACATGGGTTGATAAAATACCTACAAAGAAATTATTAACTATTGCTCAAGATTTAAGAGCAACAATTAACGCTCATTTAACAAGTGAAAATGATCAAAGATTTGCATGGAGCATGTTGCAAGATCATCTAAATGCATGCCAAATTTATGTATCTTCTAATGAAATTCTTATTAAACCTTTAATTCCTCCAACATGGGTACATAGTCCATTTGCAAGTGCAAAGCAAAGAATATATATGTCTGCTACTCTGGGTTTAGGTGGAGACTTAGAGAGATTAACTGGTAGACCTAACATTAAGAGGTTACCTATTCCTGCAGGTTGGGATACTCAAGGTATTGGGCGTAGATTTTTTATTTTTCCTGAAAAATCATTGGATAGTGAACAAATAGTTCAATTGCGAAGAACTTTAATGACTAAGGCTGGGCGTAGCATAGTCTTAACATCCAATAATGAAGCTGCTAAGGAAATTTCAAATGATATCGATATAAATTTAGGGTTCCCAGTTTTTACGGCAAACGAACTTGAAAATAGTAAGTCAGATTTTATTGAAAAGGATCAAGCAGTAGCCGTGATTGCGAATAGGTATGATGGTATAGACTTTCCTGAAGATGATTGTAGATTATTATTCGTTGATGGACTTTCTCAGTCGATCAATTTACAAGAACGCTTTTTCATCAATAAAATGGGAGCTAGTTTACTATTTAATGACCGAATTCAGACGCGGGCTCTACAAGCGATTGGGCGTTGTACTCGTGGACTCAATGATTATTCTGCAGTAATAATCACAGGTGATGAATTAAGCTGTTATTTAACAGATTCAAAAAAAAGAAAATACTTTCATCCAGAACTCCAAGCAGAACTTGAATTTGGTATTTACCAATCTACCGAAGCAGATATACAAGATCTAATTGAAAATTTTGAAATTTTCTTTGAGCATGAAACTGATTGGGAAGATGCGAATCAATCGATTTTGGAAAGTAGAGCCATAGCTGTACAAGAGCAATTTCCAGCTATGGAAGAATTATCTCATGCTGTTAAATACGAAATTAAATGGCAAAAAGCTTTATGGAGTAGTGACTCTATAGAAGCAAGAGAAGCAGCACGAGAAGTCTTAAGTGTCTTAAAGCATCCTGATTTGAAAGGATATAGAGCATTATGGCAGTATTATGCAGGTTCAGCTGCAGACCAGGCATATTTGGAGGGACATACTGGTTTTGATGTAGTTGCTCGCGAGCATTATTTACAAGCTAAAAAAATAGCTATTGCAATACCTTGGCTTACTTCTCTTTCAAGAGAAATGAAGATTGTATCTGATGAAGAAAAACAAGATCAAAAAAATCTATTGGTAATGCAACAGATTGAACAAATTGAAAGTAATTTGATTAATTTAGGTTTGATTTCAAATACTAAGTTTGTAGCTAATGAAGCAAAAATTAGACAAGGACTTAGTAAGCCTGAATCATTTGAAATGGCGCAAGTTGAACTTGGTAAATATCTTGGGTTTAATGCTAATAAAGTTGAATCTGAAGCTTCACCTGATCCTTGGTGGTTTAAGGGAGATTTTGTAATAGTTTTTGAAGATCATGTTGATGCAGGAAATACTTCCTCTTTGAGCGCAACTAAAGCAAGACAGGCAGCATCTCATCCAAAATGGTTGATTGATCATGATCAATCATATAAAAATTGTAAAATTTTACCAGTCATATTAACACCTGTGACGAGGGCAAATGATGGAGCAATTCCACACCTTGAGGGAGTAAGTTATTGGGGGGCTACTGAATTTATTGAATGGTCAGAGAAAGTTCTAAATGTCATTCGAGAATTAAGAAAAACATTTGATGGTCCAGGAAACTTAGCATGGAGAGCTACTGCTGCTGAAGAGTTATCTAAAATTAATGCTGAT
>NZ_JRVL01000162.1:0-8516 GCF_054823985.1 Acinetobacter sp. GN11
TAGCTATAAACCTAATTACTTTTTCTTTGCTCATAAACTCGTTCTGTTTTTAAAAGATTATCTTATTAAGCACCCAACGGAGCAGCAGACAACGTTTAACTTACAAACGATTTATGACATCTTTAGTCATGATCTTGCCTCAAGTACAACTAATCTTGAGGGTATCTTAAATATTGCAGATGAATACGTCTTTGAAACAGAAGAAGGGTTGCTTCCATTGATTAGTAAGCACTCAGTTAATCTCAAGAATCATGTACTCTCATTAGAGTTTTCACCACAAGCTTTGACAAGCTTATTGTCAGGTCGCTCTTTAGTGAACCCTAAAGCAGCTTAGATTTGCTTTTAAGGTAGAGTGAACTCATATAAAATTCATAAAATTTATTTTTAAGAGTTATTTATGAGTAAAGACTTTAAGGCCTTAACTTATATTGCGGATGATAAGATAGCAGATACGGTGACTTGGCTCTTACACCATCAAGATGTTTTCGATTCTTTTAATTTTGATGTATTGAGCCAAGAATTGTCTGTAACGCATGCAGCAGGAAAAGACATTATTCGGGTAGGAACATTTCTTAATGCCACTTACGGAATTTTAGTTACTTCTGTTTAAATAAAAAGCCCTGAACAATCAGGGCTTTTTATTTTACTGTCTTAAGTTATGCACTCATGGCATTTACTGATAAGTCAGCAACTGTTGGTTTTGGTTTTTCTGCAGTTAAGCCTAGCTTATTAAACAAAGCTTGATCTTTACCTTCACCTGCATTTGGTGTGGTAAGTAACTTATCACCAGAGAATAATGAGTTCGCACCTGCCATAAATGCTAATGCTTGATCTGAATCACTTAATGACTCACGACCAGCAGATAAACGAATATAGCTATGCGGCATAATAATGCGTGCAACAGCAATAGTGCGGATCCACTCAATTACATCAAGCTTTTCAACATCTGCTAACGGCGTTCCTTCAATTGGAACAAGCATGTTAATTGGTACTGATTCAGGATGAATTGGTAGGGTCGCTAATTCATGCAATAAACCAACACGGTCATCACGGCTTTCGCCTAAACCTACAATACCGCCACTACAAACTTTCATACCAGCTTGGCGAACATAATCTAATGTATTTAAACGATCATCAAAAGTACGTGTGCTAATGATGTGAGAGTAGTACTCACGAGATGTATCTAGGTTGTGATTGTAATAATCTAAACCAGCAACTTGTAGGCGCTCTGCTTGAGATTGGTTAAGCATGCCTAAAGTCATGCAAGTTTCCAAACCTAAAGCTTTTACTTCACGTACCATTTCTAATACATAAGGCATATCGCGCTCATGTGGGTTACGCCAAGCAGCACCCATACAAAAACGTGAAGAACCTGAATCTTTTGCAGCTTTTGCTTCGCTAATCACTTTTTCAACAGCAATACGTTTTTCTGCTTCTAATTTTGATTCGTAATGTGCCGATTGTGAGCAGTACTTGCAATCTTCAGGGCATTTACCTGTTTTAATAGATAAAAGGGTGCTGACCTGAATCGCATTGGCAGTGAAGTGCTCGCGATGTACTTGCTGAGCCTTGAAAACTAAATCCAAAAAGGGTTGTTCATATAAAGCTTGGATTTCTTCACGATTCCAATCATTACGTAGAGTCATTGTCATATCCATGATGATGGCATTAATTCACTACACATAATCATACAGAATTCGTATTAAAGCTATAGGGCAAAAAACATCATTTTTTTAATTTGATAGCTGAAGTTGATTAAGTTGCTGTTCAATTGCCCAATCAATATGCACATTGACGATTTCGTCATGTAAATTTTTGCCTTTGTGTAGCTGATCTACAATTTCTTTTGAATAAGGAGCATTTCCTAATCCAATGGCAATATTACGTTTAAACGATTGATAACCTGTCCGGCGAATTGGGCTGCCTTCTGTATTTGCTAAAAAAGTGGTTTCATCCCATTGCCAGATATCCAGTAGACTAATGTTGTCTAATCCATTTCTAGGATTGAAATCGCTAATTGACGCAGTTTTGGCAAAACCGTTCCACGGGCAAATTAATTGGCAGTCGTCACAACCAAAAATTCGATTACCAATACCTGCACGTAATTCTTCAGCAATAATTCCTTTGTATTCGATAGTTAAATAAGCAATGCAACGCCTTGCATCTAGCATATAAGGCTCGACAATCGCTTGTGTCGGGCAAATATCAATACAAGCGCTACAAGAACCACAATGTGCTGTTGCAGGTTCATCGAAAGGTAAATCGAGTGATGTAAAGAGCTCGCCTAATACAAAAAAAGAACCTGATTTTTTGTGAATGAGCAAAGTATGTTTACCTGTCCAACCCATGCCTGCACTTTCAGCCAAAGATTTTTCAAAAATAGGCGCCGAATCGGCAAAAGGACGAGATTCAAAATCGCCGACTTTTTCACGAATTCGTGTTGCTAAAGTTTTCAATCTGCCACGCATGACTTTATGGTAATCACGGCCACGTGCATAACGAGCAATAATTGCAGAGTTCGGTTCGAAAGGTACATATCGAGGTTTTGGAGATTCCACAAGATAATTCATACGAACACAAATAATACTTTTTGTGCCGGGAACTAATAATGTAGGGTCGGCTCGTTTTTCTAGATTTTCTTCTAAATAGGTCATGTCTGCATGATAACCACGTTCAAGATATTCTAAAAAACGTGGCATTTGCTCTTGAGCATCTGGTTTTGCAATGACACAATCAGCAAAACCTAAGTCTAATGCTTGAGCTTTGATCCATGCTTTTAATTCATGAGGATCAAGTTGTTGCACTGCAATGCGTGATGTATCGGAAGATGTCATAAACCAAAATGCAAGAGGATAATAATATGCAGGCTGTAGTTTACCATAGCGATGATATTCGAGCATGGGAGCAACGTTGGTTTGCTGCACAAAACTCTTCATTAGGTTTAATGCAACAAGCAGCTTGGTCAATCGCTCAGCAGTTCATCAAGCTTTTTAAAGATCGTACTATTAATGAGATTGCTGTTTGGTGTGGGCAAGGCAATAACGCAGGTGATGGCTACTTTATAGCAAGTTATCTAAAACAAGCTGGATTTTACGTTGAAATATTTGCGGCTCAATTGGGTGAGTCAACTGATTTACATTGTGCTGCGCAATTTGCTATAGAAAAGAAAGTTCAAATTCATTCAAATTTTGATATTAAAAGAACATTCGATTGCCATATCGATGCTCTATTTGGCATAGGCTTAAATCGCGAATTAAATACTAATTGGCAACAGGCTATTCAACAATTTAATGAACAATCTGGCTTAAAAATTTCGATTGATATACCGAGTGGTTTACATGCAAATACAGGTTGTACCTTGCCTTGTGCAATACGAGCTGATCATACCTTTCCTGTTTTAGGACTTAAAGCCGGATTATTTACAGGTCAAGGTAAAGAATATACAGGCGAACTTCATTTAATCGATTTAATTCCTATCGACCAAGAACTAAAGCCGTTAGCTTATTTGGCACCCATAAATATTAAACTTCCTAAACGTATGGCATTTGGTCATAAAGGGAGTTATGGGCATGTTTTAGTGGTTGGTGGACATGAACAGATGGGCGGTGCTGTGATTATGGCTGCCGAAGCTGCTTTTCATGCAGGTGCAGGCAAGGTGACCGTGATTTGTCATCAAAAGCATCATCAAGCTATTTTGTCTCGGGCTCCTAATATGATGCTCCGTGATATTAATGCTTTAGATGAAGAAAATATTAGAGAGATTTTATCTCAAGTTGATGCTGTATGTTTTGGAATGGGGCTAGGGCGAGATGACTGGGCACAGCAAATTTATCAACAATGGTTTAATTTGTTAAATCAGAGTACCCACCTACAAACTGTTTTAGATGCAGATGCTTTATGGTTTCTAGCTAAACAGCCTCAGAAATTGAATGCGCATTTATTATATTTAACACCTCATCCAGGAGAGGCTGCTACCTTACTTGGTTGTTCTACAGCGCAAATTGAAAATGACCGAATTGCTGCAATTTATGCTTTGCAACATAAATATGCAGGTCAGTGGGTACTTAAAGGAGCGGGTAGCTTAATTTTAGAGGATGACTTGTATATTTGTACCGAAGGTAATGCTGGTATGGGAACTGGTGGAATGGGAGATGTACTGGCTGGAATGATTGCAAGCTTAAAAGCCCAGTTCCACAAAGGTATTGCATTACATGAGATTGTTACTCTTCATGCTCAGGCAGGAGATCAACTTGCAAAACAAGGTATGCGAGGTTTACAGGCTTATCAAATGAATGAAGCAATTACTCAGGTTGTAAATTAATAAGTTTAACGTCTACGACTGCTAGAGCGGCTTCGGCCACGTGCCATACCACCTAAGGCATTAAGGACAGATAGTTTACTCATACTCCCAGATGCATGAGCATGGCAAATTGCTGCTGCTAGTGCATCGGCTGCATCGGATTGAGGTTTAACGGTCAGGTTAAGTAATCGCATGACCATCATTTGTACTTGTTCTTTATCCGCAGCGCCATAACCAACTACGGACTGTTTAATTTGACGGGCGGTATATTCTGCAACTTGTAAATCTAAATTAACTAATGCGGCTATGGCAGCACCACGAGCTTGTCCCAGTTTTAAAGCAGAGTCTGGGTTTTGAGCCATAAAGACTTGCTCGACGGCAGCTTCAGTTGGACCATGAAATTTAACAATACGTTCAATACCAGCAAAAATACGTTTTAAGCGTTCGGGCATTTCCTTAGTTTCTGTTCGGATCGTACCTGCATCGATAAAACGTAGTTTGCTACCATCTTTCTCGATGATTCCATAACCTGTTAAGCGTGAACCAGGATCAATCCCAATAATCAAAGACATGCGAAGGCTTACATAAATAATTTAAAGGTATTGTTACATACCAAAATACGATGTGCATGAGTTATTTAAGTAAGTCACCTATGAGTGGTTATTTTTCGTTTTTTAAATAGATTCTATTTGGGTGACTAAGAAGAATAGGTTTCAAAATTTTCCAAACAATGAAATTCTTTAATAATTGACAATATTCTAGTTTAGTGGAATATTTATCTATAATTTTGGAATAGAAGTTTGTGGGTGTATGGAAGATATTAATATTCGCATCGCACAACAAGTACGTGAATTGCGTTTAGCTCGTGGATATACTCTTGATGTTCTTGCTACACGATGTCAAGTAAGCCGCTCTGCAATTTCTTTGATTGAAAGAGGTGAGGCGAGTCCAACAGCAGTCGTTCTTGAGAAGCTAGCAAATGGTTTAGGCGTGCCTTTAACTCAACTCTTCGCTAACCAACAAAGTGATCAATCACCTCAGCCTATTGTCCGCCGTACTCAACAATCAGAATGGAAAGACCCAGAAACTGGCTATATTCGCCGTCAAATTTCACCTCCAAATTGGAAGACTCCATTTCAAATTGTTGAAATTGAATTTCCCCCTCACTCACGAATTACTTATGAAATTAGTGAAACCTCAAAGGTAGTACAACAGCAACTCTGGGTAGTTGAAGGGAAAATTGATATTCAATTAGGTGAATCTTCTTATGCTTTAAGTAAAGGGGATTGCTTGGCAATGCAACTCAACCAGCCCGTTATATACAGCAATAATTCATCTCAAGTCGCTCGCTACATTTTAGTCGTCTCTAGTCAACTCGTCTCTGCCGTTAAGGAATCTTTATGACCTATTCCCTCAATTCGAATTTTCGTTTAATTGATTGTAATGAAGCAGAACATTCAGTAGCTATTTTAGAGATTTTGAATGAAGCAATTATCAACTCTACTGCTCTATATGACTATTTACCGCGCTCCGAAGAGTCGATGAAAAATTGGTTCGCGGTTAAAAGACAAAATGGTTTTCCCGTGATTGGGATTGTTGATGAGACTGACAAGTTATTGGGTTTTGCGAGCTGGGGAACCTTTAGGGCTTTTCCTGCCTATAAATATACCGTTGAACATAGTATTTATATTCATCACGAACATCGTGGTTGTGGACTAAGCAAAATTTTAATGCAAGAGTTGATTCAGCGTGCTCAAGAGGGCGAGTTACATGTATTGATTGGTTGTATTGATGCGACTAATCAGGCAAGCATAGGTTTACATGAAAAAATGGGCTTTATTCATGCAGGCACTTTTAAACAAGTCGGTTTTAAGTTTGGAGAATGGCTCGATGCTGCTTTTTATCAGCTAAATTTAAATACGCCAAAGCAGCCAGTTGATGGGTAAATCATAAAGCTCAAATCTCAAGTTTAAGAAAATAGCCCAGTTTATGATGAAATAAAAACAGGGCTATAGAGCCTAAATTATAAAACACCGAGTCGTTCTAATCCTTTATAAGCAATTTCTTTTCGAATAGAATTAGGAATTCCTTTTTTCATTTCTAAATTGAGTGAGAATGCCACAATTTCTCCTTGTGGTTGAACGACCCAGCCTGTTAACCAACCAACTTGTGGTTCAACATCCAATCCCCAACCACTTTTTGCGTAAATTTTACGTCCATTTTTTTCTTCTATGAACACCATTGATTGGACTTGTTCTTGTACATTTTTACTAAATGGAAGAGTTTTATTAGCCAATTTATAAGCAAATTGGGTTTCTTGCTCAGGTGTAATTTTAAGTGGACCGAGAAGCCAAAAATTATCTACTTTTGAACCAATATCCGCATTACCGAAACCAATACGTTTTACCTCTTTAACCATAAGATCAAGACCAATTCGTCGGGCTAACTCTTGATAAACAGGAATAGCAGAAGCTTTCATGGCATCGCCCAGTGTCATGTCTTTTTCCCAATCAGGAAATAAACGCTTTTGCCCATCCCGTTTAAATACTTCAGTTGTCGTTACCTTATGATGTTCAAGTCCAATTAAAGCATTTAGCATTTTGAAAGTAGAGGCGGGAACATATTCGGTTGATGCTCTTTTAAGATTATTACCATAAATTTCTTCTGTTTGCCCACGCTTAATCACCAAAACCCCCGTAGTCTGCGCCTGATCAAACAGTGATTTAATTTCTTCTGAATTTTGATTGGCAGAAATAGAGTGTATTTGATGTTGTTTTACCGTATTAGAAGAACAGGCAGATAAAAATAGAGTAGTTGTTACCACGACAAGGACTTTTTTTATACATAACTTTGACTAGGTTTAATTTGAAGTGATATTAATTAATTTAACTTGAGTAGAACTGTTTTTAGATAGATAAAATGTAAGCTAGTTAGGATGGTCTCTATGTCAGTATGACTTTTAAAGTTCCCTACAAGTACAGCGTAAACAAAGGAATACTTCTAACTTTGCTAAGTAAATAAGATTTTATTTAACTAAATACGTTCTTTTTGAAGAGATTTTCACTCCAATAGAGTAAAAAATTTAAAATCTAATTAAAGTGGCACTTGATAAAGTTGATACAGCACTCATTAATAAGAAAGCATGTTTGTTTTTATCGAGTTAAAATCAAATGTACTCCAGTATTGCAGACTCTTATCGATGTAATAGCTTTTGTTAATTTTTTAGAAATTAGACAGAACAATCAGAGTTAAGAGAAATGCTTAATCCTTATTGGAAACTTAGATAGGGTTAGGTCAAATAAAACTGCAATGAATTTTCTTTTTGAGATAGATAAAGTTTTAAATGAATTTACTTCTTATTGTGGTTCTGGGCGCGATTGTTGAAATTGCCGTATGGATTGGCGTAGCACAGTTCATCAGTGGATGGTATGTGTTCTTTTGGTTCATTATTGCTTTCTTTATTGGTTTTGGGCTTATTCGCAGAAGTACTGCTGGTATCATGCCTCAATTACAGCAAATGCAGATGACAGGCCAGCTTGGTAGTGACCCAACAGTAACTAAAAAACTTGCTTATGCTTTTGCAGGTTTCTTATTAATGTTGCCAGGCCTCGTATCTGATGTTTTGGCGGTTTTAATTTTGATCCCTGGTGTTCAAACCGCATTTCGTAATATAGCGATGAGAACTCTTGCTAAACGCCAACAAGCTATGATGAATAAAATGATGGGTGGTATGGGCGACAATGCTTCGGGACAAAATCCATTTGCTGATTTAATGCGTCAAATGCAAGATATGCAGAATCAGCAGGGCGGTAGCCAAGGCCAATACCATGATTCAAACATTATTGATGGTGAAGCGAGAGATGTTACTCCAGACCACAAAAAAATAGAGCATAAAAATAAAGATTAATAAGCGTGTTATGAAAAAGCTTAAACCCATAAGGTTTAAGCTTTTTTTTATTTTTAAATTATTATTTATGCTGAGAAACTGAAGTAGATGAATCACTATCGTCTATCTCTAATTGAGTTTCTTCTTGTGGTTTCGACTGCGGTTGATATTTATTTGAAGGTAGAGCGGTTTGCTTGTTTTCAGATTGTTGATAACCTCGACTTCGGTTTGCTCTTTCGCGAAAGCCACCCTTATTAATGAGCTGTGTATGAGACATGCAATTGCCTAAAATGTGAGATTATTCGCTTATTTTAGCAAATTTGGCAAAAT
>NZ_JRVL01000163.1:0-12290 GCF_054823985.1 Acinetobacter sp. GN11
AAAAATAACTAATTCCTTATATTTAGAATTCACAAAATTATACCAATCGTTAAAAAATAATTATTTTTCACTAACATACTTCTCTCTAGAGATTAAATGCATTCTCAAGAAAGAGTATCATTGCAGCAATTAAAGAATAACGAGCTTATGTTATGTCCAATTGGTTTCCAAAATGGCAGCCTTACCAAGGTGATATTGACCATCGGCCAGTCTCTACCAATGAATATCTCCCTCCAGTTCAAAGTGCTATTTTAGGTATTCAACATGCGTTTGCTATGTTTGGAGCAACTGTTTTAGCACCATTACTCATGGGTTTTAATCCTAATCTCGCCATTTTAATGTCTGGTATCTGTACCATCCTGTTCTTTTTAATTACGGGTGGTCGTGTTCCGAGTTACTTAGGCTCAAGTTTTGCATTTATTGGTGTGGTTGCAGCAGCAACTGGGCATATTACGGGTTCGGGCGCCAATCCAAACCTCTCTATGGCTTTAGGTGGAATCGTTGCGTGCGGTGTGTTTTATGCCCTCATCGGTTTTATTGTCATGCTTACAGGCACGCGCTGGATTGAAAAACTCATGCCACCTGTCGTGACTGGCGCGGTTGTGATGATTATTGGTCTAAACCTCGCACCCGTTACGATTAAAGGTGTTGCAGGACAACCATTTGAAATGTGGATGGCCTTAATTACCGTACTTTGTATGGGCAGTATTGCAGTCTTTACTCGCGGATTGTTGCAACGTTTGCTTCTGTTAGTCGGTTTAATTTTGGCTTATGTAATTTATGCCATCACCACCAATGGGCTAGGTTTTGGTAAACCCATCGATTTTAGTCAGATCTCAGCAGCTGCATGGTTCGGGATCCCAAGCTTTTCACATCCTACCTTTGATACTAAAGCAATGCTAATTATTGCGCCCGTTGCGCTCATTTTAGTAGCAGAAAACCTAGGCCATATTAAAGCTGTTGGTGCAATGACTGGTGAAAACCTGACTCCACAATTAGGTAAAGCATTTGTTGCAGATGGTTTGGCAACAACGCTTTCTGGTAGCGTTGGTGCACCTGGTATGACGACTTATGGCGAAAACATTGGAGTTATGGCCGTCACTCGTGTCTACTCAACCATTGTTTTTGTGATTGCTGGTGTCTTTGCTATTTTCTTGGGTTTATCTCCAAAATTTGGCGCGGTAATTAGTACTATTCCAAGTGCTGTCTTAACAGGTGCGTCTATTGTTGTATTTGGTTTAATTACCATTGCTGGTGCAAAAATCTGGATTGAAAACAAAGTTGATTTTTCCAACAATAAAAACCTGATTGTTGCTTCTGTGACGATTATTTTAGGTGCCGGAAATTTTGAATTAATGTTTGGTAATTTCAATTTAGGTGGCATTGGTACAGCAACTTTTGCAGCTATTATTTTAAATTGGCTGTTTAGTTTAAAAGATAAAACCTAAGTTCAAAAAAGGCAGCGAAAGCTGCCTTTTTATTATTGCCTTTCATCACCTTTCTTGATTACTTTTTAGTATGATGAATTTTTGCGTTTCAATACGTTCCTATCATGCGTTTTGATTTTTTTGATTTACAATTGGTTCTTCATATTGTCTCGACTGGTAGCCTAACTAAAGGTGCAGATCGTTCCGCGATTTCACTTCAGGCTGCTAGCGAACGTATTAAAAAACTCGAACAATATTTTGAAACTCCTTTATTTATTCGCCACACCACTGGAGTCGAACTCACAACAGCAGGACATGCTTTTACTGAGCATGCTCATCAGCTTTTAGCGCAAAAAGATCAACTCGAACAAGAAATGCAACGTTTTAGACAACCGACAACTGAAGCATTAACGCTTTGGTGTAACTCTTCTGCTCAAAGCGAATATTTGCCTCCGTTATTACCGCAATATTTAGTGCTTCATCCTGAAATGAATATCGATTTGCACGAAGCAGAAAGCTCAGAAATTGTAGATGCATTAACCCAAGGAATTGCGAGCCTTGGCTTGGTCTCAAGCTTTTTTGATACCCGACATTTGCAAACGAAAGAATTTGCCAGCGATCCATTAGTTTTGATTTGCCCTACTGCCCACAATTTAGCTCAATACCAAGAGCTGAATTTGGTAGATGCTTTAAGTTATGGCTTTATTGGCCTTAAACCCCACCACTCTTTGCAGCAGTCCATCGAAACTCAAGCTAAATTACTAGGCTTTAACATACAGTACCGTTTACGTTTACCTAGCTTTGGCGCAATTGCTGAGGTTGTGGCGAAAGGTGTTGGAATTGCAATTATGCCCGCCCGCGCTGCACAGCGTTTGCAATCGGACTATCATTTCCATTCGATTCAATTACTAGGGGCGTGGGCAAATCGTAAACTACTTTTGGCTACACAAAATTTCAATCAACTCCCTCAAAGCTATCAACAGTTTTCTGATTTTTTACTGCAACATCGCCCTTAAACACTTGGCTTAGTGCAAAACCATATAAATCCCTAATGACATCAAACCAATAAAAAATATACGACGAAATTTTTGTTCATTGAGTCGATAACGGATTTTTTTACCTAACCACATTCCAACTAATGCAGCAAATAAAGCAGCAAAAGATAAACGATAGTCTAGCGTTATTCCTGACATAGGGTTGTGATGTAAAAAGACTGCAAGGCAAATCGTAGAGACAGTAAAAGTCAGCCCCAAAGCCTGTACCAGCTCATCACGTTTTAAATGCAACGACTGCAAGTAAGGCACTACTGGAATAATAATAACCCCAGTAGCTACGGTCACTGCCCCACCAATATAACCAATGATGGGCGATAGCCAACGTTCATGCTTGCCTAAGTGCGGAAGCTTTTTCACACATAGACCATAGAGCCCATATAAGGCCAGCATACAGCCTAATAAAATTTCACTACTATGCCCATGACTTTGGCTCAAAGTGGGCAGAAAGCTCCATATTGAGCCCACCACAATGCCTACAAGCAAAGTCCAGAAACGGCGAATAAAAGACCAGACATGCCCCTCAGCGAAAAGCTGCCAGACATTAGTGACCATTGAAGGAACAATCAGAAGAGATGCTGCTTGAAATGGGCTCATTGCGATGGTGAGTAGGCCCATCGATACTGCGGGCAACCCTAAACCGATCATGCCTTTAATCATGCCAGCAAAGGCAAATACCACCATAATAATTGCTAGAAATGTCACTGTTTATCTCCGATTCCCTACAAGGCTATGCTACGGAAAAAACAGGCTTTGCCCTATTCTTGTTTTTAGGAGAAGGCCTCAATTAAAAGTTGAGGCCGTTTTATATTTTTCTTCTAATACATTGCTAAAAATACTTTCAATCATCCAAACACGATACAAACTATTAAAGACATAGCTTTGCCCATCAATACGCAACTCTAAAACTGGTAAATCAGGCTGATGCTTATCTCTGCAAAATGCGTCATTTTGCGCCAGAACAGCTGGCACATCCTGTTCGGTTAACTGCTCAATTCCCAACTGTTGCTGTAATTCTTGGAAATGCTTTTTGAAAGATAAATCTTTGCCTTTTGTCCAAACAGCCTGCAAAATCGTAAAAACCGTATCGATTTGCTGATTTTCAGGCACGCTATAGAAAAGCTTTGCCATTTCAAGCGTACTTTCTTCTGTAGGACGGCAAAAAGGGGTAAAAGCAACATCTGTTCGTTTAGAAACACGGGTTGCCAAACTCCAGTCAAACCAATCTCGGCCTTGATAGCTTAAAGGGTAAACTTTTAATTGAATGTCATAATAATCGGCCAGCTCTTCCTTAATATAAGCAAGTAACAGCCAACTCATTGGATCTTCTAAGGCAATATATATATCGAGTTCAGGACGAAGTGTCTGAATTTCGGTAAGTGCCTCAGCATCATTAATCAAATGTTCACGCCATTCGATATGATTAATTAAAAAGATCGGATTACCAGTAAGTAACTTTTGCTGTTTTAGACGACGGGTTAAACGTAATAAATCATCTACTGCATGATATTTACGACCACCAAACTCAAAATATGCAGCCGTTACAGACTCATCCGTAAAAATACGTTCTGAAAAATGTTGAGGAAGCTGATGTTTAACTGCCATGGCATGTAAAGTACGCAGCTTTCCATATTGTTGCTGCCAAAGCATGTGAAAAATATCTTCAAGTAAATGTAAGAAATTCTGACCTTGTAATGGGGTTCTTTTTAATATGACGGCAGCTTGTTTTAAAGATTCTTGGCTTGGGATTTCTGGAAATTCATCAAAAGCAAAACGATGTTGTTTGGCTAATATTTTGGCATCATTCAGACAGTAATTTTGCCATTCTTCATGCGACATAGCATTCGGAGGTTCAGAAGCCGTATGAGAAATAATAATTTTTAAAGGTTTAAGCTCATCACTTAAAATCTCATCGAGCTGAGACAGTTGCTGAACAGCTAAATAGCTATACACATCATCAAGTCGTAAATAAATACTTAAACCATTTTCCGTGGGTAACACCGCTTGACGAGAAGGTTTTTGGTAAAACCAACTCGATCGGATAGGGTCAAACCAACGGCGTAGCAGTGACATGAGAGTAGAGCCTCTAAAAAAAATAAATCCTAAGCAAGACCAAAAAACTGCTTTGATCGCAGTACAAAGTGTCGCAGAAATTTCATATACAAAATGCTGACGAGCTCTGCTTACACAGAACAAAGATCATGTTATTGCACGTATTCCTGCATCGGTGAAGATTTTATCATCATTTTATGAGAAACCCATAGAATGACTTGCAACACCCTCATCTACAAGCCTATTTTTTCGAACAGATGTAAAAATGCACCCATCAGCATGATAATAATTCATCGTGCAAATGGGTGCATAGTTTCTATTCAATTAATAAAATTGAATATTTTATAGAACGCGTACAGCTCCTTTTGCCGCACTTGTTGTATGCATTGCATAAACTTTTAACGCTTTTGATACCTTACGTTTACGTTCTTCTTTCGGATGCCAGCCTTTCGCTTCTTGAACTGTACGACGGTGCGCCATAGTCGCATCATCAACGTTCAAGTGAATAGTACGGTTTGGAATATCGATTTCAATCGTATCGCCATCTTCTACCAAACCAATTGCACCGCCTTCAGCAGCTTCTGGTGAAACATGTCCAATCGAAAGACCTGATGAACCACCAGAGAAACGACCATCTGTCACCAATGCACAGTCTTTGCCTAAACCTTTCGATTTAAGGTAGCTGGTTGGGTAAAGCATTTCTTGCATACCCGGACCACCACGTGGGCCTTCGTAACGAATCACAACCACATCGCCAGCTTTAATATCATGACCTAAAATTGCATCTACAGCGGCATCTTGGCTCTCAAATACACGCGCTGTGCCCGTAAATTTCAAGATTGATTCATCTACACCCGCAGTTTTTACAATACAGCCATCAAGCGCGATGTTGCCGTATAGAACTGCTAAACCACCATCTTTCGAGAATGCATGTTCTGCATTACGAATAACGCCTTTTTCACGATCACCATCTAAAGTTGCATAGTAGCGATTTTGAGAGAACGCAACTTGAGTTGGAATACCACCCGGAGATGAACGATAAAACTCATACACATCTGCATCTTCTGTACGAATAATATCCCACTTGTCCAACGCATCTTTTAACGTTTTCTCATGAACTGTTGGTAGTGATACATCAAGTAAATTCGCACGATCAAGCTCACCCAAAATGGCCATAATACCGCCAGCGCGGTGAACATCTTCCATGTGAACATCTTGTTTCGCAGGCGCTACTTTAGACAATACAGGAACTCGACGTGACAACTCATCAATATCGTCCATTGTAAAGTCAACTTCCGCTTCACTTGCCGCAGCCAATAAATGCAGAACCGTATTGGTTGAACCACCCATTGCAATATCAAGGGTCATCGCGTTTTTAAACGCCGCCTTGGTTGCAATTGAACGAGGTAAAATGCTTGCATCTTCTTGTTCGTAATAGCGCTTAGCCAATTCAACAATAAGTTGACCTGCTCTTAAAAATAATTTTTCACGATTAGCATGTGTCGCAACAATTGAACCATTACCCGGTAAAGATAAACCTAATGCTTCAGTTAAACAGTTCATTGAGTTTGCAGTGAACATCCCTGAACATGAGCCACAGGTTGGACATGCTGAACGTTCAAATTCTTCAACTTCTTCGTCTGTATAACTTTCATCAGCCGCAACAACCATTGCATCAACAAGGTCAATCGCTTTTTCATTACCGCGGAATTTGACCTTACCTGCTTCCATTGGTCCACCAGACACAAAAACCACAGGAATATTCAAGCGCATCGCAGCCATGAGCATTCCCGGAGTAATTTTGTCACAGTTCGAAATGCAGACCATAGCATCAGCACAATGCGCATTTACCATGTACTCAACTGAGTCAGCAATCAAATCACGTGATGGTAATGAATAAAGCATGCCGTCATGCCCCATTGCGATCCCGTCATCTACTGCAATCGTATTAAACTCTTTAGCAACACCACCTGATGCCTGAATTTCTGCTGCGACTAGTTGCCCTAAATCTTTAAGATGTACATGGCCCGGAACAAATTGAGTAAATGAGTTGACCACCGCAATAATCGGTTTGCCGAAATCCTCATCTTTCATTCCTGTTGCACGCCATAAGCCACGTGCGCCAGCCATATTTCTTCCGTGTGTCGATGTTTTTGAACGATAGTCAGGCATTAGTGTTTCCAACAAGTTGTGCTTGAGCGGAATTTCTTCCACTCTGGCTGAATGATACTGATATAGCGTTAGATCAGTCGGAATATTGACTCATCATCATAATTTGATCATTCTCCATTCTATAGAAGCAAATAATATTCGGAAAGCCAAGAACAGTAATAGTCAGTCAATATTTAGCAAAACTTACATGAATAATTTTTTATTTTTTCATAACCTTTTTTTATCAATAAAAATTTTTGAATAATTTTTTGTTCACTATTTAAAAACCAAATCTCTCAATAGCCATGAGTTTAGGGCTTCAAACGTTTTTCACGTATACTATCCATAAACTCTTTTTGGATTGCATTTGTGAAAATTATTTTTGCTGGCACCCCCGAATTTGCTGCAACAGCATTGGCGGCATTATTAAAAACTTCCCATGAAATTATCGCCGTTTACACCCAGCCGGATCGTAAAGCCGGCCGTGGACAAAAACTAACGCCATCTCCTGTAAAACAGCTTGCGCTTGAACATGGTATCCCTGTTTATCAACCACTTCACTTTAAAGCATCTACAGAGGAAGGGCTCGCAGCCCAACAAGAACTCGCAGCTTTAGGTGCCGATGTGATGGTCGTTGCAGCCTATGGCTTGATTCTTCCACAAGCTGTGCTCGATACACCTAAATATGGCTGTTTAAATATTCACGGTTCACTATTACCACGTTGGCGCGGTGCAGCACCAATTCAGCGTGCGATTGCAACAGGTGATGAAGAAACCGGAATCACGATCATGCAGATGGCTGCTGGTTTAGATACAGGCGATATGATGTATAAAACCTATTGTCCAATCACAGCCGAAGATACATCAGCGACTTTACATGACAAACTCGCAGCTCAAGGTGCAACAGCAATTTGTGACGTACTCGAGTCAGAAGAAACACTACAAAAATATTTGGCAGAGCGTGAAGTTCAAGATGAAAGCCTAACTGTCTATGCACACAAATTGGTGAAATCAGAAGCTCGTATTGACTGGTCAAATGATGCTGTTCAGCTTGACCGAAATATTCGTGCGTTCAACCCTTGGCCTGTGTCGTTTTGTGAACTAGACGGGCAAGTGTTACGTGTTTGGGCCGCAGAACTTACGATTACTGAATTTAGTAACAAAGTCCCAGGTGAAATTGTTAGGGTAGACAATCATGGTGTGATGGTGGTTTGTGGAAAAGGTCGACCATTGCTATTAACTAGTGTGCAATGGCCAGGTGGTAAGGCTCTCAATAGCAAACAAATGTTACAAACTCAAAAATTTCATGTAGGACAAATTCTACCATGAGTCAGGTTTCATCAAATTCGTCACGATTTAACTTACGTGCTCAAGTCGTCCAGACCTTATTAAAAGTTCAGCAAGGCCAATCACTCGCTAGTATTTTAAATACACAGCTGAATCAAGTTGCAGAGCGTGATCGCGCACTATTTCATGAACTTGTTCTAGGTACGCTCCGCCAATGGTTTGCACTTAAATCAATTAGCTTACCTTTGCTCAGCAAACCTTTAAATAATGAAACAGTTGAAACCTGTCTGTATGTTGGACTTTATCAAGTTTTATGCACGCGTATTGCAGCACACGCTGCCATATCAGAAACAGTAGATGCCACCAAACAACTTGGATTTCCTGCACTTGGCGGTATTGTGAATGCTATTTTGCGGCGCGCTACTCGTGAAACTGATGACTTTCAGCAAGGTTTACAACAAGCGCATGGCTTACCAAGTTGGCTTTTTAAAAAGCTAAAAAAGGATTGGGGAGAACAAACTGAATCTCTTTGCCAATCATTAAAACAAGTCGCTCCTTTAACCTTAAGGGTGAACCAGCGTCATATTGGCCGTGATGCTTATTTAGCAAAACTACAAAGTCTAGATATTCAAGCACGTGCATGTACTCTGTCTGAAGCAGGTATTGTTCTTGAACAATCTGTACAAATTACCCAACTACCCGGTTTTGAAGAAGGATGGTTTTCTGTACAAGATGAACATGCTCAGCTATGTGCAACATTATTGCCAGATTTAAATAATAAAACAGTGATTGATGCCTGTGCAGCACCTGGTGGAAAAACAGCTCATTTACTCGAAAAGTTTAAACCAGCTCAGCTCATTGCTATTGACCAAGATTCTAACCGCTTAATCCGTGTAACTGAGAATTTAAACCGCTTAGCACTTGATCAAAGTCAAACAGAAATTTTGGCAGCCGATGCAACCGAATGGGTACCTGCACAACCAGTAGATTGTATTGTATTAGATGCACCTTGTTCTGCGACAGGTGTTATTCGTCGTCATCCGGATATCCGTTTATTGCGCCAATCTAGCGACATAGCTCAAACGATTGAACTACAAAAGCAGATTATGGAGCACATGTGGCAACAACTCAACGTTGGAGGCACACTGCTCTATATTACCTGTTCAGTTTTAAAAGCTGAAAATGAACAGCAGATGATAAATTTCTTTGCACAACATACAGATGCAAAAGAAATTAAGATTGAAGCGAATTGGGGACTTGAACAAATTCATGGTCGACAATTATTACCACAAGCGCAGTCTGGCGATGGATTTTATTATTGTAAAATTGAAAAAATTGCATAAAAAAAGCAGGCTTTAAGCCTGCTTTTTACTAGATCAGCATCAAAGCGTATGCTGATCTTTTACATCTTCTAAAACATCATCTAACTCTTCAGGATGTTTCGATAAATGTAGAATAGATAAAATCAATCCACCCCATAAAAACACCATCGAAATCACCATCATCACGATTGCCGAAGTATTCATTATTTTATCCTCCTAGCGATCTTTCATTTTGCTTAACACGATTGCAACGACAGCACAGAAAATCACACTGCCCCAGCCGAATACACCTTGTAAGCTCATACTATAAGTATCATAGCCATTTTTGATCAAATTAAAAACAGTCATACAGAGTGTAGTTAACAAGATTAAAGATGTAATAACCGTTAAAGTGAAATCCCATCCCTTACCCACTTGAATGGTTGAGATACGATTTATATGGTCACTAAGCTCTTTAAGAGCCGAACGTTTAAACCAAGCTATGCTAATAATTGATATTAATGCACCACCGATAATACCGATATTGTTGATAAAGTGGTCAACAATATCAACCAACTTAATTGCATTTACACTTGAGAATAAAATAATTGATACAAGTGCACTACCACCACCAATAATCGTTACAGCTTTTTTACGGCCCCATTTCAACTTATCTTGCATTGCTGCAATAGGCACTTCCAAAATACTGACCATCGAAGAAATACCTGCGACGAAAAGTGAAGAGAAGAATAAAAGACCAAATAAATCAGCCCCTGTACCTAAGCTTGAAATAATTTTCGGGAATGCAATAAATGCCAATCCAATTCCGCCGCTCACGACATCTTTAACTTCAGTACCTGCTGCATGCGCCATAAAGCCCAGCGCTGCAAAAATACCAATCCCTGCCAAAATCTCAGTTGATGCATTTGCAAAACCAACGATTAAGCCAGAACCCGTTAAATTTGTTTTTGGTTTTAAATAAGATGCATAGGTAACCATGATCCCGAAACCAACAGATAATGAAAAGAAAGTATGACCATAAGCGGCTAACCATACTTTATAGTCCATCATTGCTGACCAGTTTGGCGTAAAGAATGCATTCAAACCTTGAGCTGCACCCGGCAAACGCAATGACTGAATCACCAAAATAGTGAATAGAACGAATAATAATGGCATGAAAATTTTATTGGATAATTCCACACCCTTTTTCACCCCACCATAAAGAATGATTAAAGTAAGTGCCCAAATTCCAACAATCGGCCAGAATAAATGACTTACAAACTGCAAATCAAAACCAGTCGCTTTTGAGGTTTGTAAGTAGGTATTAAAGAAGAAGCCTTCCGGATCACTTCCCCACATTTGACCAATAGAAAAGTAAACGTAACTACCTGCCCATGTCAACACACTTGCATAATACAAACCGATAATGATACAGACACAAACCTGCCACCACCCTAGTGTTTCTCCGCCTTTAAATAAGGCTCGATATGCTTTCGGAGGTGAACCAGTACTACGATGCCCAACCGCATAATCTAAAAATAGTAACGGTAAACCAGCAGTAATGAGTGCTAATAGATAAGGAATAAGAAACGCACCACCACCATTTTCATAAGCAACGTATGGAAAGCGCCAAATATTACCTAAGCCTACAGCCGAACCAACGGCTGCAATAATAAAACCAGATCGTGACGTCCAGTTTTCACGAGAATCTGTCATAAAACACCTAATGTTAAAAGATTGCTTATTTTTACTGCTATTGTTGATTGTTATTCCGCATGCAAAAAAAGAACCAAAGAATACTTTTGTGTTTGATTGAGAATAAAAGGCACCTTGTGAGTATTTTTATTTTCATTTCAAACAAGCAAATATAGAAAATTCTTCCTTAAAGATTTTTGTCCATTTTTTGCCCCTATATAGCTGAACAATACCTGTTTTTATTTCTTTTTACTGTAATTTCCATCAGAAATTTTACGAATTTTCCAAGTTTTTTTCACAATTGGTTATTTTTCAGCTAATCTTTACGTTTAAATCATATAGGCGGACAATGTTGTTCAATGACATTTTCTTCCAATTCATAAAAAGATCTATTTAATTACTCAACTTATCCATTAATTTCTTCCTCAATTTCCAATTAAAATTTGATAATACCCAGTTTTTTAGATGAAAAAATTTATACTAAAATTTGTAGAGGATTAATGACACCCAAATTAAGAGGCAAATATTAATTATTTGAAATGACTAAAATTTTATTTAACTTAGAAAAATTATTAACAATATACGCTTCAGACTCATGTTTTTTATCAATGCATCTGTAGCAAGATGCCTATATCATGCGCTCAAAGATTTCTTTTATGCGGATGTTCAAAGTGAAAATATTAAAAATATCTTTATTAACGCTCGGGATGGGCTTAAGTGGCTTTGCTCAAGCAGACTTTGTTGGAGTAAAAGGAGACGTAGGCTACTGGTTTTATGATGGTAAAGCGAATATGTCTTCTCAATTCCCTGACAATCAAGATCTAGATCAAAAAGGTAGTGCTCAACTCTCATTGGCAATAGAACACCCAATCCCATTTATTCCAAATGCAAAAATTCGTTATGTAAATTTAGATACTCAAACTAAATCAGAAACTCTAGGTCAAGCTAACTATAAAGTTGATTTAGATCATAGCGATTTTATTCTCTATTATGAATTATTAGACAATATTGTGAGTGTAGATGCTGGACTTGGTGCAACTGTACTAAATGGTGATATAACTGCGTATACAGGTAAGCACGTGGATATTGATAAAACATATCCTATTGCTTATTTGTCTGGTGAAGTAAAACTTCCATTTACAGGCTTAAGTGCTAAAGGTGAAGCAACTTATACAAACTTTGATGATGCACGAATCACAGACGCATTGGCAGAAATAAAATATAAGTTTGCAGATAATCTACTCATTGATCTTGGTTTAACAGCAGGATATCGCGTACTCAATATTGATTTAGAGGACTACGATAATAATGATCTTAAGTTTGAA
>NZ_JRVL01000164.1:0-3699 GCF_054823985.1 Acinetobacter sp. GN11
AGATCATGCAGCAAGTAGTGTTGCAGAAGTAGCAGCAGGGGCAGCAACAAAGGCGACATATGCAACATATACAGGGGCGGGGGCAAGTATTTTGGGGTTTTTTACATCAATTGATTGGGTTGCTTTGACTGGTCTTCTGGTTGCTGTAGTGGGGTTTCTTTTAAATGCATATTTTCAATTTAAGCGAAATAAGCGTGAAGAGCTTGAGTCGAATCTGCGCATACGACGAGAAGAGCTTGAGTCAAATCTGCGCATCCAGCGAGAAGAGCTTGAAATGAAAAAACTGAATGGTGAGTGTAATGTCAAACAAGACTAAAATTGCGGTGGTACTTATAGCAGCTTCGGCTGCTTTTTTTGTGCCTTTAAAAAATAAAGAAGGTTATACAGCAAAACCCGTTATTCCTGTTGCTGGTGATGTGCCTACACAGGGTCACGGCACAACTGTTAAACCAAACGGCCAAAAGGTCAAAATGACCGATCCTGCAATCAGTCGAGATACCGCTGATAAATGGCTGCGTTATCACGTAAGTAAGGATGAAGTATTTTTAAAGAAATCTTTGCCAAACGTGAAGCTTACTCAAACTGAATATGAAGTCTATTTGGACTTTATTTACCAGTACGGGCAATCGGCTTGGTCTAGCTCATCTATGCGGAGGCTACTTTTAGCAAACAAGCCCCGACAGGCATGTGATGCATTGCTGAAGTGGAAATACGTTGCAAAGCGGGATTGCAGCATTCGTATGAATAATTGTTATGGCGTGTGGACTAGACAGCTTGAGCGTCATCAAAAGTGTGTAGGTGAAAACTCATGACTTGGATTCTTTTAAATAAGCGTTGGACCGCGATCATTATTTTAGTGGTTGTGGTTGTTATTCAGACGGCTATCACAAATCGATATGCAGGACTTTTAAAGCAAGCTGAACAGCAATGTCAGTCACAAATACAAGATATTGAGCGTAAGCAAGTAAAAGTGCTTGCTGAAGCACAAGACGAATTTAATCAAGTGAGCGCAGAGTATGAACAGCTTAAGTCAGAACAACGCACAAAAGTCGAGTATGTTGAACGTGAAGTGCAAAAGATCATTGAGCGTCCTGTTTATCTCAATCGTTGTATTGATTCTGACGGGGTGTACCAAATCAACAGTCTTATTGAAGCCAAACGTACCAGCTAATTTAATGCAGCCATGTGAGCGATTTAATAAGCTTGAAGATGGAACGGGGAAGGTCATTACGCCATGGATTATTGATACATTAGCTAAAGGGAATGAATGTTCTGCTAAAGTGGACGCATGGATAGAAATAGGAAAAGCCCTCAGATGAGGGCTATTTTAAATTGTTCAAGAATCTGATTTAGTGCGTCATCATTTGATTCTAATTTGTTAGCAAGTTTGAAATTTTCAATAACTTCTATACTTTCTTTAGAAAGCCACAAATCTTTTCTTACAAGACCCTTTTCAAGCATATTCTTTCTTTGTTTTGCTTTTCTTTCTGCTGATGTGGTTGCCATATATTTTAAACCTTGCTATATTCAGTTCACCACCTCTCAGGTGGTTGAGAAGTTGATGTTTGACATTGATTTCAAAATCTTAACCATCGTTTAGATGGTTTAGAAATTAATGCTTATATAAATTTTATAAGTGTTAGCCTTCGCTTAGAAGGTTGAGAAATTAATTCTTAGGGTCCATTTTGGCTCTTGAATTAATCTACCATCGCTTAGATGGCAAAGCCCCACTGCAATTGGGGCTTTATTTATTTCTAATCTTCCATTTTTGTATTGAATAAATTAATAAATAATCGGCATCGTTCAGTTAATGGTTCATTAAGTATTTCTTGAAGCTCATCTTTTGTTACATCAATAGCTGTGTTCCCTACTGCAATTTTAAGTGCTCTTTTGCTATAAGAAACAGTTCCACTACCAGAAGCAATATCAACACGACCTGCAAATGGTTTTGAGATTTTATAAGTTTTCATATTTTTTCCTTGCTTAGATTAGTTTATCAAGAGTCACTGAGCTGCAATCTCTGTCTTGATAAATTCAATATAAATTGTGAGCGGTCACAAGTCAAATGTTATTTTTATCTTTTTAATTATTAATAGTCAACATGCCTTCAAACGTAAAATAATTATTAGACTTTAGATTTTGAGACATTGACCAAGACCGATTTTGATACATACTCCCGCCAAATCCGAGTTTAAATTTCCCAAATTTCCCTTGTATTCCCTCGATTGCACACATCAAATTTTCTGTTTTTTCTAAGTCACTATAATCTGTTAGTAAGTCATAAGTATAAGTATGCTTGCTCTCCAGTGCAGTCAAAACAACCCCACATTTTTTGAAGTCCACGCCAGTTTTATAAATGTAATCGATCATTCTAGTGGTCGCTTTTATGAGCTTTCTAACGTCATCTGTTGGTACTGCAAAGGGCTGAGAGAATTCTTTTTTATAAAATGGTTTATTCACATCAAATGGGCTTGAGTGCGCGAAGCCGATAATGCAGCCGCATAGCGCCTGATCTTTCCTTATACGTGTAAATGCTTCTTGGGTCCTTCGAGCAATGGCCTCTTTCAAATCATCCTTTTCAGTTATTTTTTGCTTGAATGCACGTGAAGAAATGATTTGTTTACGTGAAGGCGGGGTGTCTTCAATTTCGATGCATGCAATACCGTTAAGCTCAAGCACTGTGCGCTTCATAACAACGCTAAATAATGATTCAATATGGTAGGGGTTAGCCATCATTAAATCATAGACCTTGCTGATCCCCATCGCCTCCAGCTTTTTAGAATGTTGTCTACCTACTCCCCATACTTCAGATACGTGAGTTTGTTTGTAGAGTAAATCTCTTATGTTGGTTTCAAAGGTTGTGAGGTTACACACCCCATCAAATGTCATATAGGTTTTTGCAAGATGATTTGCCATTTTTGCTTCAGTCTTGCTTCGGCCTATTCCAACGCATACGGGCAGGCCGATCCATTGCCATATGCGGTTTTTCATGAGGCGGGCGTAAGCATCTAAATCATAGTTTTGCCTGTATGCTGTCAGCTCTAGAAACGCTTCATCAATGCTGTACGTCTCATGCTCATGAGGTGCTACAAACTGTTTTAATATTGCGTGAAATCTGCGGCTCATTTCAGCGTAGACGGGGTAATTACTTGAGAGTACAGCTACATTATGTTGTTTGACTAAATCAATAATTTTAAATAGTGGTTCACCCATTTTTATACCAATGGCTTTAGCTTCCTGTGAACGTGCAACAGCGCACCCATCATTATTGGATAGCACAATAACGGGCTTGTTAATTAATTGAGGGTTGAAGAAACGTTCTATACTGGCATAGCAGTTGTTCACGTCAACCAAACAAAAAATACGCGGTTTCATAAAAATTGATTTCGTTACAAATTCAAGTTTATGGTAGAGATGAGGCTATAAAAATTCAAATTATAAAAATCTTTGGAAATCAGGGGCACGACAATTAAAGTCGCAAGAATAAGTGCATTTGGTCGGAAATTCCACAATTCAAAACACGTAAACATGAATTAAGGAAGTTAGGTCATGACAGGTTTTTTGACAGGCACGCTTAATAAACAGTAAAATACAATTCAGGCTAGGGGATGTAAGTTATTGATTTTTAATATCGGTAATTTAATAGTATTTGATAGTGTTTGATTGTTTCGGGTTCAACTCCCGCCATCTCCACCAAAA
>NZ_JRVL01000164.1:3799-23659 GCF_054823985.1 Acinetobacter sp. GN11
CTTGAATTCTCAGGGGGGCGGGGGGCTGGATGGTACGCCTTTAGGTGAAGCAGCTATTCAGGCCGAGTTCATAGCGATGGATAAGGTATCAAATTCTTTGGAATTTCTGAAAACAATTTACAAAAATCCACGTATTGACCAACGGACCAGAATTGATGCTGCAAAGGCTGCATTGCCTTACGAGTTCGGTCGTGTTGGTGAAAAGGGAATTAAAGAAGGCCGTCAAGATGACGCTAATGATGCTGCCAAAAAAAGTAAGTTTGCAACAGCAGATGAACAACGTAAACAACAGCAAAGAGTGAGTTAAGTTTTAAAATTTCAGAGAGGCAAAAATGTTACATCCTGATAAGTTTTCAATAAATTTTTATTTAGTTGGTCAAACTAACGGATTTGCAAAAAGGATTTTAACTCAAGTACCTGAAATAGGTAGTCGATGCGTATTTAAAGATGAGCGATATGAGGTTGTTCAAGTTGAGTATTGTCTTGATGAAGATGCTACCAATTACACGTATCAAGCAAGAGTAAATATAGATTTAAAACCACTCTAGAGGCCGCCAATTGGCGGCTTTTTTATAGGTAATGTTATGTCTTCAATGTCCCCTATCTGGAGTACAGCTTGCCCAGATTGGGAAAAGAAGATTTTAGCCAAAGAATCTTTAATTGCCTGTAAGCCGTTATTTCCAGATGAAGCCGAAATGGCTTTACGTGTTTTTAAAGAATTAATCGTTGTCGATGTAGCGGGTAAGCCAACAATTGGCGAAATTACGGCTCAATGGGTTTTTGATTTCGTTGGAACTATCTTTGGCGCATATGATTATCAAAGTAATCAACGGTTAATTAATGAATTTTTCTTGCTCATTAGTAAGAAAAACACGAAATCAACCATGGCTGCGGGGATAATGCTTACGGCTATTATTTTAAATAGCCGTGAAGCAGCAGAATTTATCATCCTTGCACCTACCAAAAAGGTAGCAGATAACTCTTTTACACCCATGAAGAATATGATTCTGAATGATCCAGAATTAAAAACTCTCTTCGATGTTTCACCGCATACTAGAACGATTACACATCTTGCGACAAAAGCTGTTTTAACCGTGGTAGCCGCTGAAACTGGTTCAAGTGCTGGGGCAAAAGGTGCCTTTATTTTAGTGGATGAGCTTTGGGTATTTGGTGAGCGTGCAAATGCAGAGTCAATGCTAGAAGAGGCCACAGGTGGGATGGCTTCTTTCCCAGATGGCTTTTTGATTTGGCTGTCAACTCAGTCTGACAAGCCACCAGCGGGGATATTTAAAAAGAAATTAGATTATGCCCGTAAAGTGCGAGATGGCGAAATTGAAAACCCATCATTCTTACCTGTTTTGTATGAGTTCCCTCAAAAATTGCTAGATGAGGAAAAATATTTAGACCCTGATTATTTTTATGTGACAAATCCAAATCTTGGACGCTCTACCCATATTCGTTATTTATTGAATAAGTATGAGCAGGCAAAAGAAGGTGGTGCAGATTCAATTCAATTATTTTTAGCTAAATATTTGAATGTCGAAATTGGCATGAATAAGCGTGCTGACAGTTGGGCGGGAGCTGATTTCTGGTTGCTTTCAGCTTATAAGGATAAGCTTTTCTTAGAATCTATTCTTGATTTGAGCGAGCTATGTACGGTTGGTTTTGATGGCGGCGGACTTGATGACATGTTTGGCATGTCGATCATTGGTAGAGATAAAAATGATCGTTCATTGTGGTACTGCTGGAACCGTGCTTGGGTCCATCCTATTGCTTTAGATCGGCGGAAAGAAAATGCGCCAGCATATGGGGATTTTGAAAAGGATGGCGATTTGGTAATCGTTAAAAATGTTGGTGATGATGTTAGCCAAGCAGCTCAAATATGTAAGCGTATTTATGAGGCTGGAAAATTCCCTGAAAAATCTGCAATCGGTTTGGATAAGCTGGGTATGCCTTCATTGCAAGATGGTCTATTAGAGCAAATTCCTTTTGAGTTATTAATTGGTGTACCACAAGGTTATCAATTGTCAGGTTATGTGCAAACGACAGAACGAAAAGTTGCCGAAGGTAAGTTTAAACATGCAGGTCAACGCATGATGAATTGGTGTGTTGGTAATGCAAAAGGGGTTTATCAAGGTAATGCTTTGACGATCCGCAAGCAAGAATCTGGTAAGGGTAAAATTGACCCATTAATTGCAACATTCAATGCAGTGGCATTGATGTCAATGAATCCTGAGTTACCAAACAAAGAATACAACGTCTATTTTTTCTAAATATTTTTTAACTTTAAGCCCGCTATATGCGGGCTTTTTCATTTTTAGGGAGAGTTCAATGCCTGCTCTACAGAAATCATTTAGCTCTTTTGAAATTAAGAGCATCAATGAAGAAAAGCGAACATTTCGTGGTGTAGCAACCACGTCTGACCCAGACCGAGCTAAAGATATCATGGTGCCAGAAGGTGCCTCTTATGATTTGCCAATGCCATTCCTTTTTCATCATGAGGCAACTGCTCCTGTTGGAATTATCAGTTATGCCGAAATTGGCAAAAACCAGATCGAAATTGAATTCACCTTTCCAGAAATTAAAGAGGAAGGCCGTTTAAAAGAACGGGTTGAAGAGGCTTATCAAAGTTTCAAATACAACCTTATTAAGGGCCTTTCAATTGGATTTTTAGCTGACTGGAATGATGTTGAGCAACTCGAAGGTGGTGGGTTCAAGTTCAATAAATGGCAATGGTACGAGACAAGCCTAGTAACCATCCCATGCAACAAAGATGCAATAGCAGAGTATTCAAAATCATTTGAGGAACATAAGGCCGCGTTGGGCAATTTACCTCAAGACGTTTCAGGTGGCGTTTCATCTGAGCAAAAACACATAACCGTAAAACTTGGTAGCCCAACAAAGGGTGGAGTATCTCTATGAATAAATATTTAAAACAATTGCTTGATGCATTAGCAAAAAAGCAAGCTGAAAAGCAAGGTGTTGTAACTAAAGCGTTGGATGATCAGCGCACACCCAATGAAGAAGAAGAGGGTCAAATTACTGCTATTGATGCAGAAATTGCCACAATTCAAAAAAATATTGATCGTGTAAAAGACATGATCAAACAAGCCGAAGAAGCTGGGGAAAATGGTACACCTGTAGCGGGTGGAACTCCTGAAGAAGCTGTCGAAACTGCTGGTGGCGGAAATCCTGCTCCACGAATTGAGGTGGAATCCAATCTTGAAAAAGGTGTTGGCTTTGCAAAATTCGTAAAGTGCCGAATGATTGCCTCAATTGAAGCTAAAAAAGGCAATTATAAATCAGCAGTTGATGTTGCTAAAAGTTTAGGTGAGCCGCCAGAGGTAATTGCCCTAATTGAAAAAGCAACTTTAGGAACCACAACTGATGCAGGTTTTGCTTCGCCATTGGTTCAAACTAACCGTCTAGTTGGTGAATACATTCAATTGCTGCGTGCAAATACAGTACTTGATAAGCTTCAATTTCGAAAAGTGCCGTTTAACATCGAAATCCCAGCTCAAGCAACTGGATCGATGACAGCTTGGGTTGGTGAGGGTGAGGCCAAGCCATTAACAAATCCAACATATGCAGATGTGAAAGTTGGAAAACATAAAGTTGCTGCAATTGTGGTTTACACCCTTGAGCTTTTAGAGGGTAGCGACCCAGCAGTTGATGTATTGATCCGTGATGACTTGGTTGAATCATCTGCTCAATTTACTGATGCTGAATTCCTTAGTGCTAGTGCAGGAACCACCAAAAAGCCAGCTGGTATTTTGAATGGTGTTACGCCAATTACTTCAACAGGTAATACACCTGAAGCAGTTGCTAATGACTTGCGCGCTTTACGTGCTCAGTTCTTGTCTAACAACCTTTCTCTTGGTGGTGCTTATTACCTTATGAGTGAAGTTAAGGCTTCTGAGCTTGCTGATATGCGTGACGCTTTAGGCAATACCTATTTTAAAGGTATGGAAGCTGGGCTTAATCAAAAAACTCTTAACGGTATTCCGGTAATTGAATCTGAAACTGTGGGCGATGTAATTATTCTTGTTAAAACATCTGAAATTCTGATGGCAGATGGTGGTCAAGTTGAAATTGCGTACTCTGACCAAGCAACTTTAGTCGATGGGACAACTGTTCATAACTTATGGCAAGAAAACAAATTTGCAATTCGTGCTGAACGCTTTGTTTCTTGGGCTAAACGCCGACCAATTGCTGCAAGCTTCATTCAATACACCTAATTGTTTTAATTATGCAAATAGAAGACAGCCCTTAATTGGGCTGTTTTTATACCTAAACATCACAATTGTTTAGCTATAGGAACAGTCATATGAAAATTGAGTATTTAAAACAGATGCATGACGCAAATGTTGGTGACGTTAAGGATGTCGCAGAATTAGCGGCAAATGTCTTGATCAAACTTGGTGTAGCAAAGCCTTTTGAAGAGCTAAAAAAGGTACAAGCTAAACCTAAAAAAGAAGATAAACCAATCGAATAAGGCGGTAGATATGGGCATTAGAGACTGGTTTAAAGGTAAAAAAAGCCTCCAAAGTGTCCATACTTCTGGGCAAAATGTTTGGAACAGCTTGGTTGTGCAGGAGCCATATTCTGGCGCATGGCAGAAAAATGATGAATTAACTCGTACTGAACTAACAGCATCGGATGCTGTTTTTTCTTGTGTAAGCCTAATTTCAAAAGACATTGGCAAACTTCCTATAGTGCTGAAAACCAAAGTTGATGGGGTTTTAGTACGTTCGGATATTCCTTTTAAACTACGGGTATTAAAAAAACCTAATAATTATCAGACATGGCAGCAATTTCAAGAACAATGGACCTCAAGTCTATTGTTACGTGGTAACACCTATGTTTGGAAGTTGCGGGATGCATTTGGTGAGGTTTATCGGATGGTTGTTCTCAACCCTGATCTGGTGACGCCACTCATAGATAAAAACGGGAATGTATTTTACCAGTTAAGTAAGGACTGTTTGACTCAGGCAGAATCTGAAATCCTGCCTGCTTCAGAAATTATTCACGACCGTATTAATACTTTTTATCACCCCTTGGTGGGGTTATCACCAATTATGGCGTGTGGTGTAGTCGCTAAAATGGGTGTAAAAATTCTCAATAATGCTGCTAATTTCTTTGGAAATGGAAGCCGACCAGGGGGGATTCTAGTTGCACCAGGCCCTATTGGAAAGGAAAAGGCAGAGGAGATACAGGCGCGGTGGAATCAAAGTTATTCTGGGGCTAATTATGGTAAGACTGCTGTGATTGGTGACGGTATGACATATACAGTTCTGGGTATGAGTGCGGCTGATTCTCAAATGTTAGAGCTTCTAGAAATGTCTGGCCGTGTGGTTTGTAGTGTTTTTAATGTGCCACCTTTTAAAATTGGAATTGGAACTCTTCCAGATGACCCTGAGAAGGCAAATGGGATCTACTATTCTGATTGTTTGCAAGCGTTTATTGAGTCTCGTGAAAACTTAATAGATGATGGTTTAAACCTTGAAGAGTTCAAATTAGAAAGCTTCCTTGATCTCGACACTTTAATTCGTATGGACCCTGAAAGATTCCATAACATGATTCGAGAAGATGTCAAAGGATGTATTTTAAAACCTAATGAAGGACGGGCAAAAATCGGGATGCTTCCTGTTGCTGGTGGCGATACGATTTATATGCAGCAGCAAAACTACTCCCTTGAAGCACTTTCAAAGCGAGATGCTAAAGAAGATCCATTTGCAAAAGCCGAAAATTCAAAAACATCTGATGCTCAAAAATCTTTTGAGTCTTTTTATCGTGGGGTATTTTCTGATTCTGAGCAGTACATGGAAGGGCAGTTTGTCACTCACAAAGGCAGCTTATGGCATTGCGAAAAAGATCACTTGGGCGAGTTTGATCATTCAAGTTTTAAACTTTGTGCAAAGGGGACGAAGTAATGGCTATTACAGATTTAGCGACGGTTAAAGCTCACTTGCGATATGACTCTGATGATAATGATTTGGAGCTTGATGCTTTTAGAGAGGCAGCAGAGCAAGCAGTTTTGGATTATGTAACTGATGAGTTTGAAGTTGGTAATTATCCCAAACAATTTAAATTAGCCGTACTGCTTTTATGTGGATATTACGATAAATATCGAAATCTTGAGGGTGAAATGCCAACAAACGGTTATTACCTTCCTCAACCTGTCTTGGCATTACTGAGTCCATTTCACAAACCGTTAGCGGTATAGATATGGATGAATTTATTGAGTGGGTTAAACAAACGCCACATTTTAAAAACCTCATTTTTATGCATGGAGATCGTCTCTTCATTCGTGAAAATGGGGTTTTTAAGATTTTGGCAATTCAATTGGCTTATGAGGCTTGGACAAAATGACATGTTCAGGATGTGAGGCGAGACGTGAGTGGATTAAACAAAACCTCCAGCGAGCAGAACGAAAGCGGAAATTGTTGCTGCAATGGCTCGCTGGCCAGCGAATTGATTCTAGTGGTTCGGGAATTAATTCAGGGAACCAAGGCTCAGAACGAAGTAATGGCGCAGATCATGGGCCAGAACAGTGAGTTAATCTCAATGTTGCAAAACGATGATGAAGATGATGACGATAATCCTGAATATTTGAGTGAATAATTATGTCGGGTGTTAGTGCTGGTGAGCTTTGCCATCGAGTCACAATACAACGTGATGAAGGCTCGAAGAGAAATGATGATGGTTATCCAGATCCTGCTAATTGGCAGGATTTTTTACATTTATGGGCCAAATTTACCCCTTTATCTGCACGTGACTTAATTGCAGCTCAAGGGAATCAATCACAAGTAATTGCACGCTTAAAAATACGACATAGAACAGATATTGATAGTTCCATGCGCGTCATTTTTCGTGGTGCAAAATATGCGATTGATGGCCCTCCTTTAGACGATCCCGAAACAGGGAATATTTACAGTACTTTTTTGCTTTCAAGTGGGGTGGAAAAGTTCAAGGAGGATTAATTGGACTCCTTTGCAATCTGGAGTGGTGAAGAAGATGTGTCACGGAAATTGAGAAGGTTGGCTGATCCTAAAGTAACAAGACGAATTACAAGGAAAGCAGCTAGAAAAGGTATGAACAAAGTACGGGATGCTGCAAGGCTGAATGCTCTTCAAATTGATGATCCTGAAACTAGCGCCATTATTGCCAAAAATATCAAAGTTGCAGCAGGAAAGGTTGGTAATAAAGATTTAATCAAAATGCGTGTTGGTGTGGATGGTGGTGCAGCTTTTACAAAGCTAGCTCCTAAACCTACTAGTGGTGGTGATACACGCCACTGGCGTTTTATTGAGTTAGGGACGGCTTATATTCCTGCAATTCCTTTTATGCGCATAGCATTTTTCAACAAAATTGATGATGTGATTGAAACCTTCGCTGAAGTATTTAGTGATGAATTGGATAAGGAGTTGGCGACATTATGAGTTACCTGCCAATTTATAGAACTTTAAAAGAATCGCCTGCTGTTGTTGCACATTTGGGTGCTGAGTTAAGAGTATATGAAGATGTAGCACCTGAAGGGGCAGAGGTTCCTTATGTGGTTTGGCAAGAGTTGGGGGGTAATTCCCTAAACTATGTCGATAACATGCCCGCAGATAATGATGACGTTATGTATCAATTAAAGGTATATGACACTAAAGCAGATCGGGCGTCACAGGTACGAACAGCAGTACGTAAAGCATTAGAGCTTTACTGCTTCATCATGAATCCACGGATTAGTGGAGTGGATCATAAAACTAAACAATATTTCCGTGGATTTGATGCCAGCTGGATTTATGAAACCTAATTTAATTATTTAAACATTAGCACCTTTTGGGTGCTTTTTTATTGCCTATAAGGAGCAAATCTCATGGCTAAAAAAGGTATTGTTGGTAAAGGTACAGAGTTCTGGGCACTTCATGGCACAGTACCGACATTGACCAAATTGCTTTGTATTAGAGCATTCGACTGGGGAGATGAAAACTATGATGAATATGATAGTGGCTGTATGGATGACCCAGACGTAGATAGATCACAATTCATTCTTGGAAAGCCTGGGGATGGTTCAATTGCCATTGATACAGATTCAACTAACCAAACGCACCTCCTTATGTTGGAATTTGCGAATAATCTTGAAGAGTTCGTTCTTTATGCTGGTTATTCAGATGGGACGGGTGTACCAACATTAACGCAAAATGTAATCGACTTACCTGACACACGTTCTTGGTCCTCGGCTTCCGTTATTTTGCGTAAAGGGAAGCCTGTACTTGAAGCAAAAGCTTTAATTAATCACACTTTACCACTTCGTCGCCAATCTCAAATTTTTGATGAATGGAAGGCACAACCATGATGAATCTAAAATCCTTAAAAAAGGTTACTAAAGTAGCTGCACCAGTTAAAAGAACTGTAAAGTGGACTGTAGAAGTTGATGAAGAAAACTTTGATTTTCTTCAGGAAAAAACAGGAAATAAAGAGCTTCAAATTGGTGATGTTGTTGACTTGGAGGCTCAAACTTTCATCAAGCGCCTGAGTTATAAAGACATAGAAGAGGTATCTAAGGCCTACAAGTGGAATATCGATTTAGCAAATGTTGAGGATATGACATTAGCTTCAGTTGATACCCGTTTGTTGCGTGCGGCTCGGTTGCTTGGTTCGGTCTGTGAGGATGAAAAGGGTAAGGCATTCTTTGAGTCGGTAAATGATGTTTATGATTCTGATCCTGTTTTTGTCGAGGCGTTGTATGGAGTTGCAGATTCAATTAATAATTTCTCGGGAAAGTCACGGAACAAGAATTTGACGAACTCGAGTTCTGGTGCGAACTTGCAATCAACGGAATCGGTGGAAATCGAATCGAAGACTGTAAGCGAAACTTAAGTAATTGGGAAGTTAATATCTGGCGAGCTTTTTATATAAAAAGAGGCTCGCTTTTTGTTGGTCGTCGAATTGAGCAAGCCATAGGTAATTTAATGGCCTTCTATCACAATGGTAAAGTAAAACCAGAAGATCGCGTTGATCCGAATGTTTTTATGCCCCATGAAGATGAGGTAGTAACTACCTTTGAGGAAGAGGCAATGAAGCGACGACAAAGACAAGAGAGTTAATGTTTTTTAAATTTGTGTAAAAATAAAACGAATAGTATTATCCCCACCATTAATAACAAATGGTGGGGATTTTATTATGAAGAAAATAATTTTTTTAACTCTGAGTATTTTAAGTGCATCTGTTTATGCAGAACAAAAAACCATAAATGAAGTGGTCGAAGTTGTTGAACTTCCCAATATGAATAAAGATCAGATTTTCAATTCATCAAAAATATGGATTGCAAAAAACTTTAAATCTTCAAATGCCGTTGTGCAATATGAAGATTTAGCTACTGGTACAATTATCGGTAAAGGAAATATGCCATCACCTTGTAAAGGTACTTGGGATTGTATGGCTAAAAAAGATAGTTTGCTGTTATTCACATTAAAAGTTGATACTAAAGATAATAAGTCCAGACTTACTTTTAGTGATATGAGTGTAAAGATTAATACCAAAGGTACAACTAAGTTTGTAGCTGCTGGTCAAGAGTTTAAAACAGTTTCTGAAAAGGATAATGAAGTAATTCAATCTGGTTTGAAAGAAATTATCACTAATTATAAAAAAGATATTCTTACAGAAACTCAGAATACTGATTGGTAATTATATAGTTTTAAAAGCCCCGATTTTCGGGGTTTTTTTATGTCTGGAGAAAAGTTATGGCAACTAATCTTGGTACTTTGACCTTAAACTTATTGGCAAACACGGGGTCTTATATCCAAGGTTTGTCACGTGCCGAGCGTCAGACGCATACAAGCACAAAAGGCATGGCAGATGATTATAGCCTTGTTGGAAAAAGCATTAAGGAGCTACAAAGCACAATTGTCGGTTCTTTAGCTGGTATTGTAAGCGTCGGTGCTGTCATATCAAAAATGGACAGCTATACAGGCTTACAAAACAGACTTAAGTTGGTTACAACTAATCAGACCGACTTAAATCAAGCAATGCAAGATACGCTTGTTATTGCGCAGGCATCGGGCCAATCTTGGGATTCAACAGCTCAGGTTTATCAGCGATTTGCTGAAAATGCGAGTCGTTTAGGTATTACTCTTCAAGATACAGCCTCATTAACAGATACTGTTGCAAAAGCTATTGCTATTTCTGGGGGGAGTGCTGCAAGTGCCGAGGCTGCATTGGTCCAGTTTGGTCAAGCATTAGCTTCAGGTGTACTGCGTGGTGAAGAGTTTAACTCAATCTCTGAGCAGGCTCCGGGTCTGTTAAAAGCTATTGCTACAGGTTTAAATGTAAATATTGGCGAACTTCGCAATATGGCAAATGAAGGCCAACTAACAGCCGATGTTGTCATTGAATCTTTGGATAAAGCTAAAGCTTCAGTTGATACATTATTTGGTAAAACAGACTTCACTATTGGAATGTCATTTACTCAATTAAATAATGCATTAACTCAATTTATTGGTGAGGCTGGAAGAGGCTCTGGTGCTGCTCAATTAATTTCTGGTTCAATTCAGGGTTTAGCTGCAAACTTAGATACATTCACAAATGCTGCCATGGTAGGAACTGCATTTTATGCAGGGTCATATATTCCAACCATATTATCGAGTGTCGCAGCAGGATATAGCAAGACAAAGCAGTTAATTGAACAGGCGGCTGTTCAATATGCGACTATGCAAGCTGAGAGAGCTGCCGCAGCCCAAGGGGTAATTAATACTCAAACTGTACTTGCTAATACTCAGGCAACTTTAGCAGCTCTTGCCGTTGAAAAGGCTTTAGAAGTCGAAAGAATGAAAGCCCAAATTTCATCTCAAGGCCGAATTGCTTCTGGATTAAGAATGGTCCAATTGCGGACTATTGAAAGTCAGGTTACAGCAGAGCTTACTGCTGCTGAAAATGCTTTGGCTGCTGCACGAGCTAGAGCAAATGCAATTGGTACGGTTTCGACTGGAATTAGCGGAGGTTTGCTCAGTATTTTAGGTGGACCTGTGGGTTTAGGTTTAACCGTTGCGGGTGTAGCTGCTAGTTATCTTTTAATGCATGATAATGCTGATAAAGCAAATAAAAAGCTAGCTGAACAAGCTTCTGTTGCAGACAGGGCGGCTTCCGAACTTTCAAAGCTGGAAGGTGTAGATCGAAAATCTGCAATAAACGATTTAACGGAAGCATTTGAAGCACAAAATAAGGAATTACGTAAATCAGAATTAGCGGTCGGTTCTGCATTAATCAATATTCAAAATTACGCTGTAGGTAATGCTGAAGTTGCGAAGATTTCCAATGAAGCACGTTTGGGGACGATAAGTTATACAGAGGCTGTTAAGCGTTTAAATGGTCTTGGTATTTCACCTGATTTATATAATGCCCTGAAAGATCAAGTTGCTAAATATGATGAAAATTATATTAAGGCAAACAAATCTGCTGATGCTTTAAAAGTGTTTAATAAAGAAACGGTCTTGGCAGGAAATGAGGCTCAAAATGCTGTAGCTAAACACCAGAGCCAAGCCGATGCAATTAATAATACAGCTAATGCTGCTGATAAGGCTTCGGAGGCACTTTTAAACTATCGTAATAAACAGAAAGAAACTGTTTTTGAGAGCATTTATAAATCTGGGTTGCTTGATGAAGGCTACAACACTGCACAAGCTCAAGCTATTTATGATGCGCAGATGGCGAAGGGTACAAGTGCAATTCTATCGAAAGAAGATAAGGAGAGTGCTCTAAATACGCTTAGAATTCAGGAGCAATACAAAGCTCGTGAAGAAGCAGAACGAGAAGCAGAAAAAAAAGCTCAAGATGCAGCAAGAAAGCGGGAATCTGATAGAAAGCAAGCTGCTGATGATTTAGTCCGGAAAACTAAAGAGCAAGCAAAGCAGCGTGAACAAATAGAGTATGGATTTTACTCTATTCTGACTCAAATGCATGCTGATTACACCGAAAAGGTTAAGGCAATAAATGAAGCTGGTTTTGGTTCTCAAACTTCAACCTATCTATCGATGGCTGAACAGCAGTATAAGTTTGAGGAAGAGCTATATTTACGAAATTTAACTTCTGAAATTAATGATCATATTTGGTCTGAAGATCAAAAACGGAAATATGAATATGAAACTGAGGTGTTTCGATATTCAGAAGGCCGTGAACTAGATAAGGATTTGAAAGAGGTTAAATTAAAGTCTCTTAAGGAGCAATTTGATAAAGCCAATTCTTGGGCAGCATTAGAACGTGAACAACGCATTAGTGATGCAGCTAGTATTCTGCGTTCTGATTTAGAGAATATGCAGATTAAGTATGCATTTGATCGTAAGAAAATTGAGGAAAATTCTAAGATTTCTCAGTCGGAGCGTGAAAAGCTTATTGCTATTTCTAAAGCTTCAGAAGATTTTGAGAAAAATAAAAACCTTCAGTCTGCAACAGCAGCTTGGGGTGGAACTTTTTCTGACATTAACGGCACAAGCAATACCGATCAACTAGAGCAAGATCGTTTTGGTCGCTATGACGAATCTCAAGCATTATTTGATGCTCAAATGGCATTAGCTGATTCTGCTGCTGAAAGAGAAGCGATATGGCAGGCCCATAATGAACGTATGTTCATGATTGACCAGCAGTATGAACTTGATAAGGCTTCACTTGGCACTAAGGCGGCATCTGATACTTTGTCGGGCATGACCGACTTAATGGGTTCTTTGCTTGGTGAACAATCCGCAGGCTATAAAGCAATGTTTGCTATGTCTAAAGCTTTTGCTATTGCTCAGGCAATCATTAACGCACCAAAGACTTTTTCAGATGTTTATGCATCTGTAGCTGCTATTCCATACGTTGGGCCTTATTTGGCTCCTGTGATGGCTGGAGCTGCGGTTGCTGTTCAATTGGCTCAAGTTTCACAAATTAAGTCAACCAACTTAACGGGTATGGCCCATGACGGTATTGACTATGTGCCTCAAGAAGGGACTTGGTTATTAAACAAGGGTGAGCGTGTATTAAGCCCAAGGCAGAACCAAGATTTTACCCGTGTCATGGCCGAAAAACGTTTTGATTCACAGCTTAATATTACGATTAACAACAATACCAGTGCAGTAGTTACTGCCCGCCAAGATTCAAATGGAGGGGTAACGATTGATGTTGTTGATGAGCGTATAGCGAGGTCATGGGAAAACTTGAATCGTGCAAACAGTGATGAATCTAGGGCTGTCATGGATAACTTTAGTGTTGGTCGTAATCGGGGAGGTTAGAGGTGGATAGATTCATGCTTTGTCCTCTCAAAGAGGGCTATAGCTTTACTGCTGGAAATAATTTAAGAGAGCAGGAAAGTGAAGGGGGACCACCGAGACAGGTCCCCTTTTTTATTGGTGCTTACCATCGTGTAAAAGTCACAGTGCTTTTAGATAAAAAAGGCAAGCGTCAATATTTTTGGGCTTTTTGGCGGCTTAAACAGCGTAAACCTGAGAATTGGCTTTGGAAATTATCATTGGATAATGGGATTTCTGAAGAGTGTGAATGTCGTTTTATTTCATCTTCACTGCCTAATGAATCTTACCGAAATAAGACGGTCATAAAGATAACGTTTGAAGTCCTAGTTAAACCAGTATACCGAAGTGAAATTGATGATAGGAATATTGTTAATTATCGCCAAGGTGGTTTAACTCCAGACGTTGAAAAAATCCCGAACGAGTGGTTCCCCGCAGCAACTGGAGTCAACAATGGCTAAGATCACCCCAATTATGCTTTCTATCTTTGATCAATCAAGTGGATCGGTTGGTCTGGTTGAGTCAATTGAAGTTACTCACCCAAATTGGTCTGAGGCTCTGCGTTATGTTGTTAACTCAAGTGAGCCTTTGATATTGACTCATGAGGATGGACAGTCATTTGAATATAAACCAACTGTAATAACGGTTGAGCGAGGAAATGAGCAAGATAATCTTGATCAGTCTATGAGAGTTTCAGTTGCGGATTTAGGGCAGCAAATCCCTGATTTAATTGATCAGGTTTACCTTGATGATGTGCCAATTTTGCCCGTATTGAATTATAGAGCTTATCTCACTGGTGTATACACCGAGCCGTGTTTTGTAGATAAGGGTTTGCTTATTGAAAATGTCTCTCGAAGTTACAAGGGGTCTACTTTTGAAGCCAATGCACCTAATTTAAATGATTCGGGTACTGGTGAGCTTTATGTGGCTAGTACTGATCCTAGTTTAAAAGGGTTTTACTAAAATGGATATTAGACCGTTATTTCATCTTAGATATGATCCCATTAAATTTCATTGCGTACATTTCGTGATAGCAGCTGCAAAGCATATTTATCAACTTGATTACTCGCAATGTTTTATCGGTTTAACTGGTTCAATTGATGAAACTTTAAAAACGTCCCGTGAAACTGTTCACAGGAACAAGCTAATTAAGAGGCCTATTGAAGGCTGCATTGTCTTAATGACGCACATAAACGGAAGCTCGCATGTCGGGCTTTTTTTTCGCCATAAGGTTTTTCATTTAACCGAACAAAGTGTGCAGCGGATCACCCTGCATCAAGCTGGAAAGATATTTAAAAGGATTCGTTATTATGAGCCGAATTTGTATCATCAATAATGCACTTGATGGATCCGAAGAATATTATGTAGAAACGGATAGTATTTTATACACTTTCATTCAGTACAAAAATAAGCATCCACAAGCTCGTATTTTTAAAGGCAACCCATGCCCTGAAAATAATATAACACCTGCGGGATCTAGTGATAAACAGGCGATTGCACGGTTAATGGAGTCAAACGATGACTGTACGATTGTTCTATATTCTGGTGATTTAATTTCAGCGGTTAACTGGGTTGTCGGAAAAGTAATTGGTGCTGGTATTTCAGCTATTGTGAAAGTCCCTAAAGCACCTCTTAATAATGCCGGCACAAACACAGGTTCAAGTAATAACAATTTATCTGATCGTGAAAATCGGCAACGTTTAAAACAACGTGTTCCGTTTATTCTGGGCCGCGTAAAATCAATTCCAGATTTATTTGCTCCAGTCGTTCGATATTTTAAGGATGATGTTGAGGTTGAAGAAACCTTGATGTGTATTTGTGAAAACCTTGTTCAGGTTTCAGATTTTAAAGAGGGTGATACTCCAATTCAGGAAATTTCTGGAACGAGTGTAACTGTCTATGGAATTGGACAATCTTTAACGGGTACAGCAAATATTTACAAGTGGGGAGATACATTTGATCAACCTCCAATGATTGCCAAAAAGACTTCATCGGTGAATGGTCAAACTGCTTTACCACCAAACAGCACTCGTATTGAAGCACCTGATATTTATTTTCAATTTCCAAATCTGATTAAAACCACCAGTTCAGATACTGCTGGTAATTTTACAAAGTTTGTGGTCAATGATTCTTTGATTATTTCTGGAGCAAATTTTGGGCTTGCTGATTTAAATATCACGGGTGTTACCAATGTTGATCCAGTAAACAAAACGTTGTCTATTGCGTCAGATCAGACTGTGACAGGGTATGACACTTACAGAAAGATTAACGTGACTTCGCTACTAGTGACCGATCCAATAAGCGGACAATTGGACCTTGCAGGTTTATATGATGTGACCAGCATTGTATATAGCGGGGGTATTTATACGATTACTTTAACTAATCCGACAAATACCAATATCAACTTTTCAAGCCTGACCGAGACTTCAACAGAAAATATCTCTGCTAGTTTGACTGCAAATAGTGCGAATATTTTTCTTGATGGCAGTTATCTGGTTGCTGGTATTGATGTTGAAAATAAAGAGATAGCTTTAGCAACGCCAAGTACTGTAAATCCTGATTGGTATAAATTGGCAGATATTACTGATCAGAAAACTGGTCTAGGTACAATTAAGCTTCGTGGTAGTAATGAGAACTACATTGGGTGGTTCACCATTGATTCAAAAGATGCCACGGGTTTATTGCTGAACTTTCAAGCACTGAACGGCATTTATCAAGGTTCTGATGCCAAGACTGTAGATTTAAGTGTTGAGTATCAAAGCGTGGTGGCAGGTGTGCCTACTGGCACAATTTTCACAAAGACGATTTCTTTAACTGGTAAGCCAAATAATAGAGATAGTGTTGGCGGTTCGATGTGGATTGAACTTCCATTCTCTGGAGCTGTACGCTTTCGTGCACGTAGAACAAATGATAATGGTGACTCGGCAGATTTGTCTGATGAGACAAAGTTTGTAAGCGCCTATGCATATCATTATTTGCAAAAACTGGTCTATGACAATCGGACTTTGCTGCGAAGTAGAACGCAGGCAACACGTACAGCCACAGCATTAGATAGTCGTGAATTAAATTGTATCGCTGAAAGCTTAGTTTATAGCTATAGAACGGGTATTCGATCTGATACCCGTGTACCTTCGCGTAATATTGCAGACCTGACTATTGAGCTTGCTTTACGAGACAAAATTGGTCGTCGGGTTATTTCTGAAGTTGATGTGGAAGCTTTGTATCGGGTAGTAGATGAAATTACTGAATATTTTGGTTCATCCAAGATGGCAGAATTTAACTATACGCTTGATGATGCTAACCAATCATTTGAAGAAATTATGGGAATGATTGCAGCAGTAACATGCTGCCATGACCGAAGAAGTTCACTCACGCTTTATTATGATTTTGAACGTTCAGATAATGTCCCAAGCATTTTATTTAACCACCGAAATAAAAAGCCGCAATCTGAGACACGGACAAATAGTTTTAAGGTTGAAAACTATTACGATGGTGTGGAACTCACTTATGTTGATAGTGAAGACGGTTGGATTGAAAAGACTTTAAAGATTCCAGACGAGCAGATTAATAACCCGCGCAAAATAACGGGGTATGGGATTGTCTACAAACAGCAAGCGCATATTGTTGCCTGGAGAGCATGGAATAAATTGCGGTACAAACGTGTTTCTTGTCAGTTTGAAGCGTATGCGGAAGCTGAGCTAGTCAATCAAGGGGATGTCATTGCATGTGTTGATGATACTCGTCTAACGCCTATATTTTTGGGTGATCCTGATCAAATGGTGTTATCTGGTGAAATCTTAGATTGGAATGGTTTAACAATTACAGGGTCCCAACCATGTATTTTAAATGCCGATCATGAATTTATTATTCATTTGCAGCTCAAGAATAAAATGATTGATGTCATACCAATCGTACAAGGTGAGAATAGTTTTCAGTTTGTGCTTTCACGTCCACCAAATGAGGCTCTGGTCACTAAAGGAGAGGTCAAGACCGTTTATTCAATTACTGCTGATGATCGCCAAAGTGATCAACTTTTCTTGGTGACTAAAAAAGATGTTAAGGGCACTTTTCAGAATGGTCTAACATCAATCAATTTCGACCCGCGTTATTATCAAAATGATAATGACATAAAGAACAATCTAGTCTGAGAAAATTTTTAAGAATCCCCGCATGTGCGGGGATTTTTTTTGGAGAAAAAAATGGATGAAATGCTTGATCCAGTTGATATTGCGAATGTAAAAATTGACCTTGAGCATATTGGCGAGGGTGGTAACGAGGATAAAGTTGTAACTCCGCGATATGGCATTCCTTTTAAATCATTGCCTATGGTTTCGCGCTTGGGTCAAGAGGGTTTTGCTGCTGCAATTCAAAAAATTGAAAATATGGGTGGGTATGTTTCAGCTGCTTCATTAACTGAATTAAATACACGAACGCCTACATTTAATTATCAGTTGGCACGTGTACAGGATACTGGTGATGAGTATTTTTGGGATCCTTCTGCAACACCTTCTCCAGCTTGGAAGCCTACAGGTAAAAACTGGCTGAATGCTGCTAAAGACTTTGCAAATGCTAATGCAATGTTTAAACCTAAAACATATGCTTCAGCTGTAGATTGTAATACATTGGTTGCATTAGGATGGCATACATTTTTAAGCGGTGCAGCTTGGGATAACAGTACAAATAGACCTAATAGAACAGCACAATATGCTCATATTCTTGTACTGCCAACTACTGCAAACATTATTACTCAAATTGCAATCATGGGGAATAACACTAAGTCATTTGCAATGCGGTTGCGTAATGATCTTCTAGTTTGGCAGGATTGGCTGTATTTTTATTCTTTTGATGAAATGGTAAGTCTTATCAAGGCTGATTTTAATAGCTATTTAAAGCCGTTAAAAACATCATCTACAGCAAATTTACTAGATCCCGCGCAAGTTATTCAAAACTTTGAAGTGCGTCCAGATGGAACTATTTTAGCCAGTGCTACAGGTGCAATTTCAGGGCTTATCTATTGTTATAACAAAGAATATTTGTATGTCTCTGGTTTACAGGCTAATACTGGTCCACGTTATTATCGTTTCTTAGATCAAAACGGCATCTTTGTAAGTGGTGGTTATCTTAATAATGGAATTGTTGAAGGTTTAATTACTGTACCTAAGAATGCATATTCTTTTCAGCTTAGCTTAAAACAAGGCAACTCTAATCCATTAGATATTTCAACTGCACAAATTGAATTTGGTACGGCTAAAACGGCTTATGTGGCTTTTGCTGCTGGTGCTATTACGCATTTAAATCAAGTTGCTCTTGCTGATACTCCTGTGCAATTTAATAGTACAAGTTCATCAAAAAATTTATTTGATAAGTCAGCGGTTTTGAACGGTTTCGAAGTCTATAACGACGGTAGTATTTTGGCTCAAGTACAGAGTATTACTTCGGCTGTTATTGATGTGAGTGGCATGAGCAATATTACAATTTCAGGTTTAGTACAGAACCCAGAAATTGTACGTTACTGTGTTTTTAAAGACTCTGCTGGTATTAGGACAGTCTTGTGGATTGACAAGACAGAAACACATGCAACTTTTGCAGTACCAGCTAATGCAATTTCATTTCAATTTAGTATTAAGCAACGTTCAACATCAACGCCTGATCTAAATATTGTGCAAGTTGAAAGTGGTATAAAAGCAACTTCTTATGTTCCTTTCGTGCGTGGAATTAGCTCAATTAATGGGCTTCAAATTGTATCAAGAATTAGTGGTGGCTCATCCAGTGGGATGATATCGCGGGCCATTGGTGCAATTGGATATTTTGCTGGTGATTCTCGCGTGGTGACATCAAATGTTGAGGCTGGTGATTACACAAGTACTTCGTTTGTTAGCAATTATCCAAAATTCATGAAAGATACGCTGAAGTTGTCAGGGTTTAAAAATCTTGCAAGAAGTGGTGCTTCATTTGCTGAAACAACTGACGCGCAGTTACAGTGGCAAAAGATGAGACATCAAGTTCAGACAATGATAGATATTTTGGGAAATCCAGATTTTATTCTTTTAGATGCTGGTACAAATGACATGAATTGGGATAGAGCCAATATGGCAATGCCAGTACCTGTCAGTACTCTTGGATCATACGAAGTCGCTATGGGGAAGCCTATTGCCGATTTAAATCCAAAACTCACAGCCGAATCTATGCGATGGTGTTTACATAAGATCAGAGAAGCATTCCCGAATGCAGTTTGTTTTTATGCTACACAGACTCAACGCGCTGATACCGATCCTGTTTATCAAGAAATTTCGAATAACGTGATGGTTAAATTAGCTAGACGTTACGGGTTTACAATTATTGATGGTTTGTATGGTTTTGAAATTATCAAAGACTTTGAAGTTTGGAAACAAAACCCTACTGATCCAGATGCTGGGCGTTTCTTAAAAGATGGCCTTCATCCAAATTTGGCTGGTCAACAGGTAATGAATAACTTCTATTCAAGCCAAATTATTCAACGAATGACATATTAAAAGATAGCCCCTTAAATGGGGCTTTTTATTGCCTATATTCTGGAGAAATGAAAATGGCAGATCATGCAGCAAGTAGTGTT
>NZ_JRVL01000165.1:0-11750 GCF_054823985.1 Acinetobacter sp. GN11
CTCTATTATTTAGCATAAGCTTAACAACCCATGCTGACTCACTACGAATGAGTGCGACGGAGTTTGCAAAAGATCCAGCCAAAGTAAGTGCATTACAAAAAGGGTTGGAAAAAATGCGAGCAAATAATAATGCTCCCCCCTTATCACCGGAGTTTCGTACAAGCTTTAATTACTGGGCCAATACGCATGGTTATTTTGGTACAGGTACACATGCAACAGACAAAGATTATTATGTTAATCAATACCGTATGCCACAGTGCTTACAGATATATAGTAAAGCAGTATGTGATAGCTACTATAAACATATTCAAAATTCAACAGTCCCAAATGATGGCTTTACCGACGAAGTTTGGGGCACGTGCCAACATAGCACTCCAACTTACGACAATCTAAACTTCTTACCGTGGCACCGTATAATGCTTTATTTTTACGAGCGAACAGTACGTAAATATGTTGGGCAAGATTACTCCCTTCCTTATTGGGACTATTACGAAGAAAAAGCGGCTAATGGTAAAGGGTTAGCACTGCCTAAGTTGGTCCGCGGTAAACAAGCGGGTACTTTATATGATCAGTTCCGTACCCCGGGTTTAAATACCAACATCAGCGCCATAGATCCAGACAATGCCAGCGCTGCTCAAGCATTTAAATCTGATAATTTTCAATGGTTTTCGAAACAGTTACAATCTCAACCTCATGGTATAATGCACTGTGCAGTAGGTAAAAACTGTGCACTACCAGATATGGGATTTGTGCCTATTGCGGGCTTAGACCCTGTATTTTATATGCACCATGCCAATATAGACCGCTTGTGGCAATGCTGGCTAAATAAAAAAGCAAATGGGCAACCGATTACACTTGAGTGGGCAAAGAAAAATTTAGGTATGCCAGATAGTTGGTATGACACTCGATATACATTTGCAGATGAAAATGGCAATAAAGTCACCATGACCATTGCTGATGTATTTACCCCTGGTAAAATTCCAGTGCGATATACCAATGAAAATGCTTGTAAAGTTGAAGCTACTGTCATGAGTAGTAAAAGTGCAGGAAAAGCAAACTTATTTAAAATGAATCATAAGCCAGTGAGCAGCAATAAAACCATTAAGCTTATGGGTGTAACTCAAAAAGTAGCTTTAACACCTCAAACGGCGACTTTCTTAAAAAACTCTAGTCAACTTTCTCAAACAACGCTCTCATCAGGACAAACCTATTTAATCCTAGATAATGTTCAAATGATTGGTACTCCAAATTTAACCTATAAGATTTATCTATCTCCAAAAAACAAACCTCAGCAAAAGGTTTACGTCTCTACAATTAACTATTTCGGTGTACTAGATCATGATCATGGCGGACACTCGAGTAAAGGTGCTATGGGTCAATTGATCTATCAAGTCAGTGACCAAGTTAAGCAATTAGGCATGGCTGCTGAAGACTTAGAAGTTCAGTTTGTTGCTACTGATTTAACGCTTGATCAAGTGAAGGAAAAAGTAAGTTCTCAAGGCTTAAGTATTTCTCAAGTTCGCTTAGAAACTTCAAAATAATAATTAAGGGAGAGGCCTGATTTTTTCAGGCCTATATTCATTATGAAAATAGCTCATTTAATATTATGCACACCTCTAACTTTAGTGAGTTGGTGTGTATCAGCAAATGATTCTTCTGAACGTATATTAGAAGACCCACCCGATATGACTGTCGCGCGTAAACATGTTGCATTACTTGCTGCACCCAACCCGACAGTGTCATCAACAAATGCACCACAAATGCAATCTTCAAATAATGAAGCATTATTTACTTGGGAAGTTAAAAAAACGAGGAACAGACTTTGGAACCCAGCGACAAATCGTTATGACGAAGTTGTTTTACGTAGTTATCAAGGTACAGATACACAGCCTAATACGCCTTATATTGCTCCGACGATTGAAGTATTTCCCGGAGAAACTGTACGAGCAAACTTAGATAACCAACTTGATATAGACCCGATTACTCACAAAAAATTTCCTAAAGACCCAAGTTGTACTGGCGATCATTTTGATGTGAATAAACCCCATTGTTTTGATGGCACCAACATGCACACTCACGGTTTATGGATTAACCCAGCAGGAAATAGTGATAACGTTTTAGTTTCAATTAATCCGGGTGTGAATTTCCAATATGAATACAACATTCCACCCGATCATCCAGCCGGAACGTTTTGGTATCATCCACATCGACATGGTTCAACCGCTATTCAAGTTGCAAGTGGTATGGCCGGTGCTTTAATTATTCGTGGCTATCGTCAGCCTACCCCAAATAAGACAGGTGATTTAGATTTACTCACTTATGGTTTTAAAGAAAGAACCCTCGTTTTTCAGCAAATCCAATATGCTTGCTATGATGCTAACGGAAAAATCGAAACCGATAAAAATGGCAACTATATTTGCCCAAACAATCAAATTGGTGAAATTAGAGATTATCAAGGTTTTGGACCCGGCGATTGGGGGGATTCAGGACGATATACAAGCATTAATGGTGAAGTACAACCTTTCATTACTCAAGCGGTTGCAGGACAAGTTGAGCGTTGGCGAATGGTACATGCAGGTGTCCGCGACAGTATCAACTTAAGCGTTCGTCAAATGCAGAATATTCCTTCAAAACTCAATTTAACACCAATAGGTGAAAAGAAATTATTAAGTGAAAGTTGTATAGGGCCTATTGTGAGCCAACACCTGATTGCAGCCGATGGTCTAACCTTTAAACAGGTCATGGATAAAACAGTAACCGTCTTTCAACCGGGTTACCGTTTCGATGCCTTAATGCAATTCCCACAAGAAGGTCGTTATTGTTTAATTGATGAAGCGGCTTCGGCTTCAGCTAACGTAGACCGTACATTTTCGCAAAGACACTTATTGGGTATCATTCAAGTCAATAAAGCCACTTCAACACCTCAATCTTTAACAATCGCGTTAAGCAATAATGCAGCACGCAATATTGCCCCAGATATGCGTCCCGCAGTGCTTAAAGATTTAGAACAAAATCTGAAACTCAGTCATTTTGTTCCTCATCAGGACTTACCAGCTACACCGTATAGACAATTTTTAGAATTTAATATTGATACCAAGGCTAATCCAACTCAGTTTCAGGTGAATGGAAAACCATACAAACCAGACCGAATTGACCGTACGCTCGAGTTAGGTAAAACCGATGAATGGATACTCACCTCTAAATTAGCCAGCCACCCTTTTCATATTCATGTAAACCCATTTCAAGTGGTGGCAGTGTATGACCCTAACGGTAAAGATGTAAGTGATATAAATGCCGTTGATGACTATGACAAAACAGCTGCCCCTGACCCACAATACCGCGGTCTAAAAGGGACATGGAAAGATACAATCTGGGTTAAAAACGTGCAAGGGGCCAGTTATAAAGTTATTGTTAGAACCAAGTACGAACGCTACATCGGAGACTTTGTATTGCACTGCCATATTTTAGATCATGAAGATCAAGGCATGATGCAAAATATTCGAATTAGTCTTTCAGATGGAAATGGTGGTATTTCCCAAGGCCATCACTAGTTTTGGACTGTAATACTACTTTTTTATTCGAAAAAAACCGCTTATTCTAAAATAAGCGGTTTTTTGAATATTAATTCTGATATTTAAATGTTTTCTATTCTTGTAGGAAAATAAACATTAAGGAGTCAAGATAACTTGAATAATAAGTTATCGAGTTATTAAATAATGTCTTATAAATAAGATCTTAAAGCATTAGCAGAAAACATATAATTTACCAAGTAGTAAAAACTGTCTGATAATGAGACCAAACAGTATGCCTAAACACTATTCAAATAATTTAATAGTGGTTATAGCTCAATTAACATCAAGATGAATAAGTCGTTATAATCCAGCCCAACACCTGATAGACATTATCTTCTGATGCTGACCCACTCATCCTTCTGGCGTAGTCTTTTCCGTTTAATTCATATTTATGCTGGTATTTTTATTGCACCATTGATATTAGTCGCGGCAATCACTGGCTTGCTCTATGCAATTACGCCACAACTTGAACAGGCGATTTATAAAGATGTTCTATATGTTGAACCACTGAATCAAACTTCACATAAGCTGAGCCAGCAAATTGAAGCCGCAAAGCAAGTAATGCCTAAGTCTGCACAGGTGATTGAAGTTAGACCAGCCCCAAGTGCTGACCAAACAACCCGTATAATTTTCTCAGACCCCATCCATCATTTTACAAGTGAAGCAGTTTTTATTGATCCTTTTACGCTTCAAGCCAAAGGTCACCTACCTGTCTATGGTACAAGCGGGGTTCTACCGTTTCGAACTACACTCGATCAGTTACATAGCAACTTATTACTTGGAAAATGGGGTCGTTTTTATAGTGAACTGGCAGCAAGTTGGTTAGCCATTTTGACTTTAACTGGACTATATAATTGGTGGAAACGTCGTCAAAATCTTAAAATCAGACAAACACACAGAAATAGATTATTGAAATGGCATAGCACACTTGGTTTATTCTTATTTCCACTCTTATTAATAATCGCCATTACGGGTCTTACATGGTCCGAGTGGGCCGGAGATAATATTCGGGTCGCTCGTCAGTGGCTTAACTGGCAAACCCCAACATTGGCAACTTCCCTTCAAGAAGATAATTTACCTACAGTGATGCACCATGAACATCATGACATGCCGCACAGTGAAAATCTTAATTTAAATATTGTTTCAAATGAGTTTGATAGCGTTCTTTCAATAGCCAGAGCACATGGTATTGACGCAGCACAAATACAAATCAAACCACCCACCAGTGGAAATCAAGCTTGGGAAGTGGCCGAGATTCAGCGTAAATGGCCAACTCAAGCAGATAGCATCGCAATTGATATGGAACAACATAAAGTCGTCGATCAACTTGCTTTTAAAGACTATTCACTGGTGGCAAAGCTAACTCGTTGGGGAGTTGATGCCCATATTGGTATTTTATTTGGCTGGATAAACCAATTAGTTCTCGCGCTTTATGCACTTGCGCTTTGTATTATGATTATTTATGCATATAGGGCTGCGTTTAAAAATTCGAATTTGAAACTTATGACAACTCACTTTGTTGGGCAAAGCTTATTAGTTTGGAACCGTGCAACTGGCTCACAAAAATTATGTTTAATACTAGCGAGCATAGTATTAGGAATAAGCTTACCTGTTTTTGGTTTTAGTATTTTATTTACGCTATTCATCCTTACAATGCGTAAATATATTCCTTCTAAACCATAAATCTTAAAAAAAGGAGCTAGGCTCAAAATTTGCCTAACTCCTTTTTAATCAAAAGTTCCAAGTCAAAGATAAAGTGGCCTTCAGCGGCTCTCCGGGTTGCACCCATTCATCGGTATAACTCGAAACGTAATAGTCCTTATCGAACACGTTATCAATATTCAATTGTGCCCGTAAATCAGGACGAACTTGTACATAGCCCCCAATATTTACTACTGTAAATTCCGGTAAACTGGTTCCATTGTCTATGTAGTTAGCACTACGCTTACCAAAATAGTTAATTGTGCCGACCAAACCAGCCGCTCTTCCCAATAGTTCAAACTGGTAGTCCGCATTTAAATTGGCGGTGTGCCTCGGAATATTTTTAAGACGAGCACCTTTTGTATCAACTTCGCTTTCAATGACCGATGCCTTTGTAAAAGTATAATTGGCTCCCACCCGAAGATGATCATTGAATTGATGTTTTAACTCGACTTCTACACCATGGCTCTGTACACGACCACTATCTACATAAGTATCGGTAATGCCTTCAGTCAATAGATGTTGTTTATCTAAATCAAAATAGGTCAGTCCAAACCAGCTTTGCGGTAGATATTCGTATTTAGCTCCAATTTCCCAACTTTGAGTTTTCTCTGGGTCATAAAGTTGATTTTCTTTATTAAGCCCCGTATTTAATTCGAAAGATTTACCCCAGTTGCTATACAAAGCAAGCTTTGTCGTAGTTTGATAGTTCACTCCCACACGTGGACTAAACGGCGTAAAGTCCTGTTGATCTGAAAGTCCTGTTTTATAGTCATCAATTTGTTGTTCCAGACGATTAAAACGCCCCCCAATCAGTACATTCCATTGAGGATTTAAAAAGATCTGATCTTGTAAATTCACTCCCAACATATTTTGGGTTTCTTTCGTATTTTTCGTGGTTCTAGCCAACGCTAAAATATTTTGCCCATACACTGGATTGTAAATATTAATCGGGCTTGATGTACCCACGGCATTACGCAGTTGAATTTGATCTATGGTGTAGTGTCCAGCTTCAACATTTGCAACAAGTTCGTGTTTTACCGCTCCTGTATTAAACTTCCCGCGCAGAATTGACTGAAGCTGAAATGTATCTGTTTCAAATTGACGGTAACGTCTAAAACGGTTTGCGGTTTGGCCATCTGCAGCAATGCTTGAAATTTCAGTTGAGGTTCCTGCCCGCTCCCCATGGTTATAGCTAAGAGCAGTGGTGTTATTCCAGTTTTCATTAAATTGATGATTCAAACGTAACTGATACATCTGATCTTTAACCTTAATGTCACCATCCGATGGCTCGCCTAAAAAGGTCTTTTTATTGACAACAAACTGACCATTAACCATCGGGACACCACGATCAAAAACACCTTGGTGTTCGGAAAACTCAGTGTCGAGATTTAGTTGTGTTTGATCTGATATTTTCCATGCAAGCTGTGGAGCAACAAAGTAATGTTGACTATCGACATGATCTCTAAAACTTTGGTTATTTTCATAAGCCAATCCCAAGCGATAAACCACTGCATCGCTTAATGCACCTGTACTGTCTAGAGAAGCCCGATATTCTTCTAAAGTACTGCCACTTAAACTCACCTCATTTTTTTGCGTCCACTCGGGTTGTTTAGTTGTAATGTTCATAATGCCACCAATAGCACCCTGCCCATACATGGCAGCCATTGGACCTTTTAAGAAATCAATTGCTTGGATATTGACCATGTCTCTTGGAGTATGGATGCCACTTAAAGAACTCAGACCATTGCGTAAATAGCTGGTTCCCATATTGGGGTCTGTACTAAAGCCGCGAAACGAGTAGTTATCCCAAAAACCTCCACCATAGCTGTCCTGATAAACCACGCCATTCACTCGTGATAATGCATCACTCACCCGCTGAATATTATTGTTCTTAATATCTTGTTCCGACACATGGGACTTGGTAAATGGAACATTCAATAAACCATGTTCAAATTGAGTTAATGCTGTTGAAGAAATAGAAGTTTCCGTAGCATCTTCAGCTTTGATGGTAATTTTTTCTAACTCAGCAATCAGTTGATCAGTTTGGCTTTGCGCCATTGCTGACATAGAAAATTGAGCAAACAAAATACTCCACGCAAGTGGATTGAGTAAAAATTTAGACATGACAAACTCTGTTTAGTAATGAATGAGGGACTTATCTGTACCCATTAACCAATTAAGCAAAACAAAGTTGTGCAGGTGGAGCACGCCCCTGAGGTGAGAGAAATAAGCGCCGTAAATAAAATAATATATAAGTGAGGGTTGCCAATATAATTAAGCGAACCGTCACTCCAATTTCAAATAAAGATAATTTGAAGCCATCAATTGTGGCTATGTGACTATACAAATAACAAAAATGACAACCTGTGTTTGAATCGTGGTGAGTGCTTTTATCTAGAAGCTTTTTATTTGAATTAATTTTTAGATGATGAGAGGAATGTTGCTCAGAATTCATTTTTGAATGATTCATCACTTCTACAATTTGCTCACATACCGCTTGCTGATGCATTTCATTGGGTAATAGGCTTTGCCAGAACACAAAGTTCTGTAGCAATATTGCTAGCAAGCCAATTATGGTCCCAAACCGATACATGAAAAATCATTCTCATCAATGTAGGTCGGAAAATAACATAATTTCATTCAAATCATTAGCGTTTTTTATTTGAACCCGCACTCGATCAAGAAAAGAGCAATATCACTACAGCAATATAATCAAAGAATTACGCAACCTGCACCAAAAAATAATCTAGCAACCTTTCTCTGTCATCTACGCTATTTGAATCTAAAAGCTGAACCATCGCTCCATCAATCACAAACAAGAACATGTGGGCATCTCGTTGTGAAGCATTTGCATGAGTTATTAAAAGTAAAATGTAGATTTCTTTAAGTAAAAGTAGTTATAGAATATAGTTTTAGGTACTTTTGCAGATTCAATAATTTGATCAATACCAGCACTGTGAAAAACCATATTTATCAATTCAATTATTTAGATTACGCATGCGTTTTATATCTCTGAGCGGTGGTTCCCCAAACATTCGAGCATACTCTCTATTAAACTGAGTAACACTTTCATAACCAACACGTATAGCAGCATTACCCGCATCTATACCTTCATAGAACATCCAATGCCGCGCATCTTGCAAACGCAAATTTTTTAAATATTGCAAAGGGCTTAACCCTGTAATGGTTCGGAAATGTTGCCGAAAAGTAGATGAACTCATGTGTGCTTTTTCTGCTAATTCATTAACTGAAATATTATTTGTATAGTTTAATTTAATCCAAGCAATGACTTTGGAAATTTGTTGGCTAGGTGATCCTTCAGCAGCAAGACTCTGGAGCATTGGTCCATGCTCTCCATCCAGTAACCTGATAATAATTTCCCGTTGAATTAATGGTGCAATAAACGGAATTTTTGTTGGTTCATTTAATAATCTAACTAACCGTGTTAAAGCATCAAGTAATCCCTCATCTAATTCTATAATCGACATCGCTCTTGAAGGAGTGTATTTCCAAATCATTGAAGGATTCATTTCTGTAGCAATTTGCACGATTAAATTTGCATCCAGATCTAAACGTAACCCTAAATATGGCTCTGTTATTGTGGCCTGAGTTACGTAAGATACAACTGGTAAGTCAATTGTATTAATGAGTGCTTGCCCAGAGCCATACTCGAAAGCCTTTTCTCCAAGTGTTACGCACTTTCCGCCTTGAATTACTACTCCTAAACCTAGGCCAAAGATACAAGGCATTGGATCAGTCGGTGTACTACGACAATAAATAGATAATACTGGAAGTTCTGTAGTGTAATCTCCATCGTTTTGAGCAATATTTTGAATTGAAGATAAGAGATGACTATATACAATGGACTTATTCATTTTTACTCCATGACCAAAAAATCAGGATTTCAATATAGGATTTAAGATTAACAGATTAAAAATGAATTATTTATGTTTTTGCCACCTCTCATCATATTAGGCAAGAATTAAAGCAGATTTGGCAACCTAAATTAGCGTTCTTCCGTGCAAACTAATACCTTAATTTATGCAGATAAAATTAGGCTAAGTCTGATGAAAAAAGTATTGATTATTAATACACATCAATTCTATGAAGGGATGTCTACTGGCACCTTAAATAATTCAGTAGTTGAAATCATGAAAGAAACGATGACCAATCTGGGTTGTGAAGTTCAGCTTACTCATATTGAAAAAGGCTATGATATCAACGAAGAAGTGAATAAACACTTATGGGCTGATTTGATTATTACTCAGTCTCCCGTGTATTGGTTTGGTTCTCCGTGGATCTATAAGAAATATGTTGATGAAGTCTTTACTGAAGGTTTAAAACAGGGAACATTCTTAGCCGACGACGGACGTACTCGAAATGATCCATCTAAGCAATATGGTACAGGTGGAAAGCTTTTTGGTAAAAAGTACATGTTATCGCTAACTTGGAATGCTCCACGAGAGGCATTTAATAACTCTGAGCAAAAGTTATTTGACGGTAGATCTGTTGATGATGTCTTTATCCACAATACATCAAATTATAAATTTTGTGGTGTTGAAGTATTACCGACATTTTCTTTCTTTGATGTATTTAAAGAACCTCAAATTAGCAAAGATATCGAGAATCTAAAACAGAAACTCATCCAAATTTTTGATTGATTTTCCTCTGAGACTAATAACATGAAAACTAGCAAATCTAATGTCTTTAACAAAAGACGGGTAACAGATAAATTAAAGTTGAACAATTTAGTTAGAAAAGGATTTTTAATTTCAGCTCTAGCTTTTGGCACCGTTATTTTTACGGCTCAAGCCACTTTTGCAGTAGAAGTAAAAACCAAGATAAACTCAGAAATGAATCAAAAAAATATCCGTCACGTAACTTTCAAAAATGGCCAAATCATAATGGCTGGTGATTTGTATTTACCGGATAACTTTAATGAGAAAAAACAATATCCAACAATTATTGTGGCTCATCCCGGAGGCGGTGTAAAAGAGCAAACAGCTAGTTTATATGCAAAAAAGCTGTCAAAAAAAGGGTTTATCACCCTAGCATTTGATGCCTCGCATCAAGGTGAAAGTGGTGGTGAACCCAGATTTTTAGAAAACCCAGCTGAACGTGTAGAAGATTTTCGAAGTAGTGTAGATTATCTCACCACATTAAATTTCGTTGATAAAGATCGTATTGCTGTACTTGGAATATGTGCAGGTGGTGGATATGGCATTAATGCAGCAATGACAGAACATCGAATTAAAGCTGTAGGTACTGTAAGTGCTTTTGATATTGGTTTAGGGTTCCGTAAAGGTTGGCATGGTGATGGGACTTTATCAGATCAATTAAAACTACTTGATGAAGTTGCTAAGCAACGTACTCTTGAAGCAAATGGTGCTAAGCCTTTATATATCAATTACGTTCCAGAAAAAATAGATGCAAATACACCTCGTGATTTAAGGCAAGCTTATGAATATTATAGAACCCCACGTGGACAACATAAAAATTCTGGAAATCAGTTATTATTTTCAAGTGTAGATAAAATTATTGCATTTGATGCCACAGATAATATTCAAGAATTACTTACACAGCCTCTACTGTTGATAGCAGGTAGTGATGCCGAATCATTATGGCACAGTAAACATTTCTACGATTTAGCCAAATCTAAAAAAGAGCTATTTCTAGTTGACCATGCAACCCATATGACAATGTATGATCAACCTGATCATGTTAATAAAGCAGTTGAGAAACTTGCTTCTTTTTACAATGCAAATCTTTAATTTTTACCTTAATACGTTGAACTATGTAAAAGCGCTTTTACATAGTTTTATATATTTACCATCTTCTTATCAATAAGTGAGCTGGCTTAAAACCAATACTTCACTTTACCCAACCCCCACTAAAAAATAATCTAGCAACCTTTCCCTGTCATCTACACTATTTGAATCTAAAAGCTGAACCATCGCCCCATCAATCACAAATAAAAACATGTGGGCATCAGGTTTTGAGGCCGTACTTTTTACCGTTAAAAGTAAATTATAAATTTCATTGATTAACCAGTTTCGATAGTTAACTACAACCTGATAAGCCTTGGGATGCGTTTTTGCAATTTCAAAAATGGCCTTAAATGGCAAATGATAAAGCCCTTCTAAATCTGCATGTAAAAAGTAAATTTTGCGAAGTTTTTCAATTACGGTTAAATCTTTCTGAACATAGATGATTGAAAGCACCTCTTCTTTTAATCCATCTTTTTGAAAGGTCAGACTCATTTCAATGAGGCGTTCTTTTGAGTGAAAGTAATTATAAAACGTGGCTTTCGGCATCTTTGCTGCTTCAATAATTCGGTCTACTCCGACCTTATGAAAGCCATAATTATTAAAAAGGTTCCGAGAGGTATGTAGTGCGCTTAAAGCACGAGATGGGAGATCTGAATGTGGCATAATTTTACCATTTTAAAATAAATTATTGTTGTATATAAATGAG
>NZ_JRVL01000166.1:0-15818 GCF_054823985.1 Acinetobacter sp. GN11
CTTAATTAATAATAATCCTGTGTGGATAAAAAAGATCTTATCAATTCATGGATTGCTCCCACTTCTTCGACTTGCATTAGTTTCAGCCTATTTAGTCGGTGGAATGAATAAATTCATCGGATTTCATGCAGCGATTGAGGAGCAGGCAAGTTTTGGTTTACAGCCTGCTTGGCTCTGGGCATCTACAGCGATTTTTATTGAAATTGTGGGTTCGCTCTTGGTTATTTTTAATCGTTTTGTCTGGCTAGGGGCTGGGGCTTTAGGCTGTTTAACCGCAATAGCAATGCTGGTTGCAAACGATTTTTGGAATCATACAGGCCCAGTATTTTTTAGCACGTTTAATAGTTTCTTTGAACACCTTGGTCTCATCGCTGCCCTAGTGATGGTCACCATTCTTTCTAATCAACAAACAAAGTCACAATAAGTTGTAGCACTTAATTCTTACGGAGTCTTTTATGCGTAAATCATTATCAGCCTTGCTTTTAAGCACAATGCTAGTGGGCACAAATGTTGCCATTGTTCCTCAAGTTTTTGCCAAAACAACAACCAGTGTAAAAAGTGAAGCGCCCGGTGTAGCTCCTCAATACGATACAACGCATGTGTATGTTAACCCCGAAGACTTCGATAAATTTACCGACAGCTTAGTCGCGACTTTTGGCGGGACCAAATCTAAACAGGGTGTTTTTCAGGTGACGCCAACACCAAGCCAAACCATTTCCCAGCTTGTATTGACTCCAGTAGGAACACTGTCTGTATTTGGTTTTAAAACTCCAATTCCACATCCGTTTGGTTTAGAAAGAACGGGCTATTTAGTCAAAGATATGGATACAGCCGTCCAGTCTGCCAAAGCAAATGGGGCAGATGTGATTGTTGATGCATTTCCTGACCCAATCGGGCGTGATGCAGTCATTCAATGGCCGGGTGGTGTAAATATGCAGCTTTATTGGCACACGACTAAACCGAGCTATAACAAACTAGAAACCGTTCCAGAAAATCGTATTTATGTTTCAAAACAAAGTGCCGATTCTTTTGTTAAAAAGTTCGTTAATTTCTCGCATGGCAAAGTGGTTTCAGATAATCCAAAAGCGGCTGGTGTAGAGATTGGACGCCCAAATGAAACCTATAGACGTATTCGCGTTGAATCTGATTTCGGCAAAATGACGGTGTTGGTTACTGATGGTCATCTTCCATATCCATATGGACACGATATGACGGGTTATGAAGTCAAAAATTTATCTGAGACTTTAGATAAAGCGACAAAAGCGGGTGTATCTGTACTCGTAAATGCCTATAAATCGGAAGGTCGTGAAGCCGCAATGGTGCAGTTCCCGGGTGGTTATATTGCCGAAATTCATGCTGCTACAAAGTAATTTATTGTCTTAATGATAGATAGAAACTGACACTCATATGGCCTAAGGGCAGTGTGAGTGTAAAAGACGAAGCCTCTGCAATGACCTATTTATTACCGTGGATAACCATATGGCTCAGCCTATTTCTAATGATAGAAAATATCGAATTAAGTGCTCAAAAAATTATCTTAAAATTATAAAAATGAGCGTCTTGCTTACGGGGAGTTTAGTTTTTTATGAATTTGCTCATGCAGAAAATGAGGCTGCAAATACAAATGCATGTCCAACTCGCCCAAAAATCTTAACCAATCGTTGGCAAGAAAATTGGGATGTTTTAAAAAATCCGTGTGTACCAAAGAAAATAGGTGATGATTTCAAATATATACCCTTTGGCAATAATAATTATTTGTCATTGGGTGCAAATATTCGTGAGCGTTTTGAAGTCAATAATAATGCGAGATTTGGAAGCGGAAATAATCAAGCCGATCGTTATTTAATTCAAAGATTACAAGTTCATGCAGATGCTCGTATTGGTGATCACTTACAATTATTTACTCAGTTCAGTGATGCACGAGCGTTTGATAAAAAGAATATTAGCAGTACCGATCAGAATAGACTCGATGTTGAACAAGCTTTTATTGCTTGGGTGAGTCCATTAAACAATGGAACTTTTAAATTTAGAGTAGGTCGCCAAGAGATGGCTTTTGACTTACAGCGCTTTATTTCAAATCGTGAAGGCCCAAACGTTAGGCAAGCCTTTGATGGCATTTGGTCGAATTATGAATATGGCGACTGGAGAGTTTTAGGCTATCTCACCAGACCTGTTCAAATTGAAAAAGATTCAACTTTTAATGACCACTCGAAACGTAATTTAAGTTTTAGTGGCTTTCGCGTAGATAAACAAAATGTGTGGGGAGGTGAGTTGTCTGGTTATTACTCACGTTATGAACGGGATAACGCATCTTTTACAAGTGTTAAGGGGAATGAGATTCGAGACTTATATGATGCTCGTCATATGGGTAAAAAGAATAATATCGATTGGGATGTTGAAGGCATGCTGCAACATGGAAGGATTGGCGGACAATCTATTCAAGCATGGGGACTCAGTAGCATTACAGGATACACGTTTGCTGACAAAGCTTGGTCACCACGTTTAGGCGTCCAGTTTGATATTGCCACAGGCGATAAAAACGCCAACGATAATGAGCTCAATACCTTTAACCAGCTCTTTGCAAACGGCTCATATTTTACTTTGGCGGGTTACAGTGGCTACAGCAATATTATTCACATAAAACCATCTCTGACACTCAAGCCTTCCGATAAACTTACCCTGTTAAGTGCCTTAGGTTTTCAGTGGCGTGAAACTACCAATGATGCAGTTTATTTCCAAGGCAATAACAGCATGGCGAACACAGCAGGCCAAGGCTCAAGTTGGACAGGGGCATATATTCAACTGAGAGCAGATCAGAAAATAAATTCTAATTTGTCTGTTGCTGCTGAAGGAGTGCACTTTGAAGTCGGAGATATCATTAAGAGAGCGGGTGGTAAAGACGCAAACTATTTAGGACTTGAGCTTAAATATGCATGGTAAAACGAGAAGAGAAAAATATGAGCACAGATTTAAAGCAAACTAAAATTGGAAGTTACCAAAATTTAGACATCGAACTCGTGACTTGGGACTGTGCTTCGGCCGAGGTTGATCTTTCTTGTGCTTGTATCTTTGAACATGAAATGAATAACCGTTCTTTTTCGGGCGGTTTAGCACATTTAGATGAAGCTCTAAATGGAAGACTAAATGAAATACGGAAAAATAACTGGTTCAGCGCAAAACTGAATGATGCTCTTTTAATAAATCAAACTCCTTCAACCATACAAGCTTCTAAAGTTTTATTGATAGGAATGGGTGCGCCAGAAGATTTTAACGTAGAGAAAATAGGGACTGCGATAAAAACTGCTGTGAAAACAGCGCATCAATTGGAACTTAAAAGTGTGGCATTTGCGCCTAGTATTTTAGATACGGGTCTTAATCCTCCCGCTGGTTTAAATGAACTCATGCTAAGAAGCTTAAAAGAAGAATTAGACCGACATACACAACTTTATTTGCAAAATTTAGTCAAAAAGTCTGAAATTGAAAGGTGGATATTTGATTCGGGTTTTCAAAATTATGACGTTAAGGCTGAACAATATAGAACGTCTTTTGCCAAAATTTTTACTGAAGATTAATTCTTGTTTTTAAAATGAATTCGGTAAAGAGGTATAAAAGAAACACGTTTTAACTTAACTGCATCAACCTGAATGATGCAGTTAAATGTAAAGATTAAGAAATTTCTAAAATTTTCTGGGCGATATATAAATCTTGTATGGACAGGCCTGAACTGTCATAAATTGTGATTTGTTCCTGAGACTGTCTTCCTTGGGCATTTGCTAAAAGCACATCACCGATATTGATTAAGGTTGCAGACTCAGGCGCATGTTGAAATTCACCAATAAGTTTAGACTGGACATTAAGATCGCAAAATAAATTACTATGTGAAAATAACTCTGGCGGAAGTTCTTGTTTGCCTTGTTTATCTGAACCCATAGATGAAATATGAGTACCAGCTTTAACCCATTCTGCTTTGAAAAGAGGAGTGTGGGAGGACGTTGCTGTCACAATAATATCCGCTTGTTCACAGGCTTCTTTTGCACCTGTAATGTGAAGCTGAATACCTAATGGTTTGAGGTCTTCTGCCATTTGTTCAGCTTTACTTGAGTCACGCCCTACTATCAAAATCTGTTCGAAATTTCTAATTCTCGCTAGCGCCTCACATTCATATTTAGCCTGATTTCCTGTACCAAATATAGCCAATACCTTTGAATCTTTTCTTGCCAATATATTGGTCGCAATTGCATTAGAAGCGGCTGTACGAAATGCATTGACTTTGCCTGCTTCGATGGCTGCTGCCATTTTTCCATTGGCTTGATTAAATAATAAAATGAGCGCGTTATGGCGTGGTAAACCATTTTTAGGGTTATCTTCCCAAAAAGAACCAACTTTAAGACCAGCTAAGTGCTGAGTCGCCGATGACTTAACACTAAAGGTATTTTTGCTATCAGATGCTTGACCATGAACGACAGGAAAACTTTTAGTGTCTGGTTGAGTTGCAGCAATTAAAGCTTCGTAAATTGCATCATAAGCGAGTTCATGATTGATGAGAGCAGAAGATTCAGACTCAGAAATAAATCTCATCACCATCTCCAAAAGTTTATTTAAATTAAGACGCGAACAGGTCGAGAGGTCAGCGCATATTTAATGCCTATCTATGATGCTTTAAAAGAAATCACAGATAGGCATCGACTTTTATTTAGCTGCTAGAAACTCTACATATTTAGAAATATCGACATTCCCACCACTAATAATGATGCCTATACGTTTGCCTTTTAATTCATGTTTCAAATTGCGTGCAGCCGCAAATCCAAGGCATCCTGTCGGTTCAATAACCATCTTCATTCTTTCAGCAAAGAACTTCATAGAAGTCACGAGTTCTTCGTCTGTTACAGTCAAAATGTCATCTACATTCTTTTGAATAATAGGAAAAGTTAGTTTGCCTAAATATTGAGTTTGAGCACCGTCGGCAATCGTTTGGGGCGTATCAATATGAACAATTTCTCCTTTTCTAAAGGACATTTGCCCATCATTCCCTAGGGCAGGTTCAACACCATATATTTTACAGTTCGGAGAGAGTTGACGAGCAGATAAGGCAGAGCCTGCCAATAAACCTCCTCCACCTAAACATACAAAGAGGTAATCCAACTCACCAACTTCTTCAAATAGCTCTTTTGCAGCCGTTCCTTGACCTGCAATCACATGCGGATGATCATAAGATGGAATTAAAGTTAGACCATTTTTTTCGGCAATCTCTTTTCCAATTTGTTCTCGATCTTCTGTATAACGATCAAATTCAACAATATTGCCGCCGTATTCTCGCGTCGCTGCCATTTTTGCAGCAGGAGCATCTTTGGGCATGATGATTGTTGCAGGAATACCAAGGATTTTTGCTGACAGTGCAATCGCTTGAGCATGATTTCCCGAAGAGAAAGCAACCACACCAGCTTTTTTTTGAGCCTCATCGAACTGTGCAAGCGCATTCATTGCACCACGAAATTTGAAAGCACCAACACGCTGAAAATTCTCACATTTAAAGAATACTTCTGCTTCAAATTCATTGTTAACAGTACGTGAAGTTAAAACAGGGGTTTTATTTGCAAAACCTTTAATACGCTCAGCAGCGGCTGCGACATCTTCATAAGTTGGAAGGGTTAAATTTTTCATAATTAAACCTAATTCTATTCAATGTTTTCGGATGCAAGATTTCGTATTGCTCAAGCAATTCACAATATATTGACCTTGTTTAGATAAAATATATACATTTAGATAAAATGTCTAATTTTATTTTCTGATGTTATAACAATGAGATATAAGATTTTGATTTACATTAAGTTTAAAATTAGATAAAAAGTCTAAATTACTATTGCATACTTCACCCTAGGGTTTGAAATAGTAAGTAAGTCATTTGGAGGAAATACATTGGGAAATCGTGATAAACATTTACTCACTCAACTAGATACAATCGCGAAAGGATTAAGTGAAACGCTATTTCCCTTTTGTGAAGTTGTTGTCCATGACTTAGCAAATCCTGAACATGCCATACTCTCAATACACAATAATTTATCTGGTCGAAAAATTGGAGATCCAGCAACAGAGTTAGGGCTGGCAAGAATTATGTCTCCAGAATTTCCCAATCTTATTTCAAACTATGCAAACCAGTTTGCAGATGGCCGCCCTGCAAAAAGTACTTCTATTGGTATTAAAGATGAAGAGGGCGAATATGTGGCCGCCTTATGTATGAATATTGATTTAACCCTATTTAGGGGCATGCAAAGCGCTTTAGACCAGTTTACTAAAATTGAAACTGACAACATTATTGAAAATTTGGAACCGAATGGGTCTGAAGCAATTCGAAGATATATCGATCAATTTGCCTCAAAACATGCGACTACACCGCGTATGTTAAAACTCAATGAGCGAAAACAATTAATACACGAGTTAAAGAATAATGGTTTATTAGACATTAAAAAGGCTGTAGAGACTGTTGCACAACATTTAGGTATATCAAGAGCGAGTGCCTATTTGTATGTGAAGGAAACTTAAAATAGTTTATTTTAATGTGTGTTTAGATTGATCAAGGAGGTCGTTATTTGAAGTTATTTATTATTATATTTATTGCAATTTTTTCTAGTATTGGACTGATCTGCTTAATTGCTCTACTCAAAAATCTAAAAAACAATTCGTCATCTGGTGAACACGATCATTCATTTTCTTCAACACATCATTTTCACGATAATAGTCCTAGTCATCATCATAGCTCTAGTTATTCAAATGATTGTTTATCATCTTCAGATTCAGGTAGTTGTGATAGTGGGGGCAGTGGAGATTAAAAAAGCCCTTTTATGCAAAGGGCTTTTAATGATTTAAGGTAAGTCGAACCAGATAAATTGACTATCTTCAGTTGCCTGAATCGTCGCTTTACCTTCAAATACGAAAGCATCGCCTGCTTTGACTTCTTGATCGCCAATACGGATGACACCTGAAATCACGTGAACATAGTTCACTTTTTTAACTGGCTCAACGTTTAATTCACGTCCTTTTTCCAATACAGCCGACTTTATTTCTGTATTTTGGCGAATATGCATCGGTGCATTTGCATCTGGCCCTGCAATTAAATGCCATTTGTTTGGATCATTACGTGGGTCAAGATTAATTTGCTGGTAATTTGGCTCTGCATCTCTTACGTTTGGAATAATCCAGATTTGTAATAAATGTACAGGCGTATCAGTGTTGTTGATTTCACTGTGGGCAACACCTGTGCCAGCGCTCATTAACTGCCATTCACCTGCTTTAATCTGGCCTTCATTTCCCATCGTGTCGCGGTGTGAAATTGCACCATCGAGCACACAGGTTAAGATTTCCATGTTGTCATGCGAGTGCGTGCCGAAACCATTATGCGCATCAATTCTATCGTCATTAATCACACGTAGTGCACTGACACCCATATATTTAGGGTTATACCAACTACCAAATGAAAAGCTATGATAAGACTCTAACCAACCCGCTTTTACATGACCTCGATCTTCACCACGATGTAGATAAGCATTCATGATCTAATCTCCCAAATTTTTTATTTATCTCTTGAGAAATATATTAACGTTCTATAGAAGCCAGAAAAATAGGCTAACTGCAACATGTCGTTGCATAATTGATATGGTTGTAAAGTTTTTTATTGATCAATATTTTTAGGAATAAAAAAACCTGCCATGAAGGCAGGTTTTTTTAAAGAATATATTAATTACTCAAGGAATTTAACAGTTACGCCAGAACGTACTTTATTTCCTAAATCATTGGCATCCCAGTTTGTTAAACGGATACAACCGTGTGATGCAGTTTTAGAAATTAAAGATGGATTTGGAGTTCCGTGAATACCAAAAGATTTTTTACTTAAACCAATCCAGATATTACCTACTGGAGCATTCGGGCCAGGTGGTAAAGAAAGAGGTTTTAAGTTTTTACCTTGTACGAAGTTCGAAGGTGAATAGCTGTACCAAGGGTTACGTGCCACACCAACTACCTTGTAAGTACCGGCCGGAGAAGGCGTATCAGTACTGCCAATTGTTGCAGGAAATGAGGCAATCATTTGGTTCCGGCTATTGAAGAGATACAATTGTTTTGCACCTTTATGGGCAATAATCAAATGAATATCTTCTGGTAAATCATTGCGCACGTTTGGAACAATGATTTTTTCACCCACTTTTTTGAATGTCGCAGTTGGGTTTAATTTCTTCAAGAAACCTTCATCAATATGAAACTTCTCACCCAACATTTCGGTCACACGTGTGTAGTACAAACCTTTCATTTTAGCTTGTAATGCGTAGTCAGAAGGAATCGACTCAGCATATGGACCTTTTAAGTCAGCATCAGAAATTGTGTATTCAATAAATGCTGGCTTGTTTTGTTTCGCAACCAATGCATCCCAAGTTTCTTTGGTCAGGTCACCAGTAGCTGATAAACCATTCATTTGTTGGAATGAAGAAATTGCTTTTAATGTATTTTTACCGCTCATGCCGTCAATTGCACCTGGTGATGCATGTGCATTATTGAGCATCACATGGGCACGCGCATAAACTGGAAGTTGGCCTTTACCAATATTTTCAGACCATTCTGCCGAGTTTAAGCTATCTAAAGTCCATGATGCAGCAGTTGTCGCAGGAGCCGTAGACGCAGCAGTGCTTTTAGCAACAGCTGGAGTAGACGCCGCGATGCCTGATTCAGCATTTGGGTCTTCAGTTTTTTGCAAATTTTGTAATGTTGTTGACGCTCGATTTAAGTCATTTTGTTCTTGAGCGGTAATTTGTGTCGAAGCTTGAGCTTTTACAGTTGAAGCTGCATCTACTGCTAAAGGATCAATCGGATCTTCCACAGGAGCTGATACCTTTTTAGGGTTCAGGGGTTGCTCAGTTGTTGAAGCAGCAAAAGCAACATTAGCAATAATACAACTTAAACTCATAGCGAGTAATGAGCGAACAAACATGTAATTCAACCTTAAGAATTTTCATATAAGCAATAGGGGAATTGATCTAATCTCAAAGTGCATAAAATTACCAATAACTCATTTTTATGAGCCCAAGATTGGCAATTTAGTGATTAAAAGAATATTCAATGACCCCAATGTAACGTGTTGCAAGTATTGCAGAAAACCCCACGCCTTGCAGTAGACTTTTGTGTAAATATGCATTTTTTAGTAGATTGACAAGTTTTTTGTGTGAAATTGAAATTATAAAAATGTCTCTGTTTTTGATATGATGCTGCCACATAAAGAAGATAGAGATTGGTAATGACGACTTTGAAAAATGATCGTTTCCTCCGTGCTTTGTTACGCGAACCTGTAGATACCACACCAGTGTGGATGATGCGTCAAGCAGGGCGTTATTTGCCTGAATATCGTGAAACACGTTCAAAAGCGGGTGATTTCCTATCTTTATGTAAAAATACAGATTTTGCCTGTGAAGTGACTTTACAACCTTTGCGTCGCTACGACTTAGATGCAGCAATTTTATTTTCAGATATTTTAACTATTCCAGATGCACTGGGTTTAGGGCTTTATTTTGAAACTGGAGAAGGTCCTAAGTTTCAAAAGACCGTACGTACTGAACAAGATGTGGCGAATTTGCCAAAGTTAAATGCAAAATCAGATCTTGATTATGTAATGAATGCGGTAAGCACGATTCGCGCTGCTTTAGGTGGTCAAGTTCCACTGATTGGTTTTTCTGGTAGCCCTTGGACGCTAGCAACTTACATGGTTGAAGGCGGTTCAAGTAAAGAATTCCGTTATACCAAGCAGATGATGTACGCTCAACCTGAAGTTTTGCATGCTTTGCTTGATCATTTAGCAGACTCTGTAATTGACTATTTAAATGCTCAAATTGATGCAGGTGCTCAGGCGATCCAGATCTTTGATAGCTGGGGCGGGGCATTGGCACATCGTGAATATGTCGAATTTTCTTTAAACTACATGAATAAAATCATTGCTGGTTTGCAACGTGAAAAAGACGGTCGACGTATTCCTATCATTGTGTTCACTAAAGGTGGTGGCCAATGGTTGGAACCAATGATTAGCACAGGTGCAGATGCATTAGGTTTAGATTGGACTACGCGATTAGATACAGCTCGAACTACGGTGGCTGGACGTGTCGCTTTACAAGGAAATCTTGATCCGGCTGTTTTATATGGTTCGGCTGCTTCAATTGAAAAAGCAGTAAAAGCCATGTTGGATGATGCATACGCAAATGGTGAAAAGACGGGTTACATTGCTAACTTAGGCCATGGGATTACTCAGTGGGTAGACCCTGCACAACCAAAAATCTTTGTAGATACAGTGCATGAGTATAGTGCTAAATATCTAGGATAGTTTTTGTGCAATATCTAACTTTACCGTTTCAATTTATCGGCAAGGCTGTTTCGGCAGCCTTGTTTGGTATTTTGCTTTTAATTGCTTTTGCTTTAACAGCACCGATGGGAAGCCATGAATATATGGGGTTCTATCGTTATGATTACTTACTAATTTATGCACTGATTATTCAAGTTTGCTTATTGTATTTAAAGCTTGAGTCATGGCAAGAAGCCAAAGTGATTGCTTTATTTCATGTCATGGCAATGGTCATGGAAATATTCCTAACGCATCCTGCGATTGCATCGTGGCAATATCCACAGCCCGCTGTATTTAAAATTTTAACGGTACCTTTATTTGCAGGTTTCATGTATTCGGCTGTAGGTAGTTTCTTCGCACGCTCTATACGACTGTTTAAGGTATCTTTTGAAAAGCTTCCAAGTTTTGGAACGATGCTGTTACTGGCATTTTTCTCATATATAAATTTTATGAGTAAATTTTTTGTACCCGATATTCGTTATATTTTATTTGCGATTAGTATTTTTATTTTTTGGAAAACAAAACTTTATTTTCAATTAAACGAACATAAATTTAAAATTCCGATGTTACCAGTGTTGTTTACACTCGCATTTCTGATCTGGATTGCTGAAAATATTAGTACATTTTATAAAATCTGGCTCTATCCAAGTCAGGTCGATGCTTGGCATATGGTCGGTTGGGGCAAGCTAGGATCGTGGTATTTATTATTAATTTTAAGTCTAGTACTTGTGCTTAAAATATTAGGCAACAGGGATAACCAAGGTAACTGGAATTTAAGATAATTTTTCTTTAGCACTTTTCATCATATTGTTTATTTTTTAATTGCTAAATCACAACCTTCTCGCTATCTTTAATATCGTGTAATAAAAATTACACATAACAATACAACACATAAGAAACAATCAATAATGATTTTTGGAGATTTACATCTATGTTAAAAAAAATAGCTTTAGCTGCTTTATTAGCAGCTGGTTCAAGTGTTGCAATGGCTGACAATGATGTGGGCTGTGGTGCAGGTACACAAATATGGGCTGGCAAAAAAGGAGTAGCGCCTAAAATTCTTGCTGCAACAACAAACGGTATTTTTACTAACCAATTACTAGGGATCACTTTCGGTACTTTAGGCTGCCGTCAAGGCGGAACAGTAACAGCACAAGTTGTAACATTCACAAATGAAAATGCAGAAGCTTTAGCACGTGATATGGCAGTAGGCCAAGGTGAAAGCCTGAACGTACTTGCTGAGTTAATGCAAATTAAACCTCAAGATAAAGACCGTTTCTTTAAAGTTTCAAAAGCAAACTTTGGTGAAATCTATTCAGCAAATAACCAAAATACCCTTCAAGTTTTAGCATCACTGCAAACTGTAATGGCTAAAGATGACGTTTTAAAAGCTTACGTATAAGTTTGAAACTGAAAACCCTGTCGTATGGCAGGGTTTTTCTTATATTTAATGATAAAAATTGATGAGCTTAATGAAGTCAGTTGTTTTAGTTTTTGCCTCTTTGGCAGTTAATATTGCGTATTCAGCAGATATAAATCCATCTATTCAAAAATATTGGTCAATTGCAGAACAGAAAAACTTAGATCAAGACATTACATGGCAAAGGCTCATGTATGCCAATAAAGACCATAAAAGTGATGTCACTTATTCTGGCTATTTTATGTCGGAAAATGGCAAAAATAATTTAAAAGAAGAACTGAAAGCTGACATCTCGGCATTATTTATGCCTGCTCCAGATAATCAGTCGATTCGCTGTAAATTTCCGGCACGCAGTCAATGGCTCATACAAAAAATAGGCATTCAAGAAAATGAATTGCCTCAAGTTAAATGTTCAGAATTTGAAAATTGGATTGGGCAGATTAAGCCTCATAAAGCGACACTAATTTATGCGACAGATTTTATGGGCAACCCTAGCTCAATGTTTGGTCATACTTTATTGCGTTTAGACCCCAAAGATCAGCAACAATTAAATTTAGTTTCCTATGCTGTAAATTATGCAGCAACTGTGGCAGGAAACGACAATTGGTCATATGCATGGAAAGGTTTAACAGGGCAATATCCGGGTGAATATTCACTGATGCCTTATTACCGTAAAGTAAAAGAGTACGGCGATTTTGAAAGCCGTGACTTATGGGAGTATGAGCTAAATTTAACACCTGAAGAAACACGGTTTTTAGTAAGCCATATTTGGGAAATGCAACATGTGAGCTTTCCTTATTACTTTGTGAGCGATAACTGCGCCTATCGATTGTTAGGGTTGGTTGATTTAGTAAAACCTGAGTCTCACCTGCAAGAAAAATTCACTCATGCTTCCATCCCGATGGAAACCATTAAATCGATGCAGCAGCAAGGGTTAACCAAAGCTCCTGTATATCGGCCTGCTTTAGAAACTCAGCTATTGGCCCAAGCTCATCAGCATGGGGCTTCTTTAGCGAAGGTGGCTCATCAAATTGCGATGATGCCCACTCAGCAGTCTTCTCAAATTTTAAAATCATTTAGTGAGCAAGATCAGGCTAAAATTTTAGAGATGGCTTATGATGATTTATATCTTCAATTTACCAGCCGTAAAATAGAAGAAAGCGTTGCTCAGCCTCAGTTGCGTCAACTTTTAGCGCTAAGAAGTCAGATTGATTTAGACAAACAGCGTCAAGAACCTAAAAGACCAGCAAAAGAGCCAACTCAAGGTCACAATGCCCGTAATATTTCAGTCAAAGCAGGCGAGGTTCAAGGAGACAAGTTTATCGAACTTGGTCATCGCCAAGCCTATCATGACTTGATAGATCCTCAAGGAGGATACCGCGCAGGCACTCAATTACTCTTTTTAAATGGTAATGCACAGTGGCGAGATGATCATTTAAAGTTAGAAAGTCTTGATCTGCTAGAAGTAAATTCTTATAACCCGATTCAACCTTTTAAAACACCGCTGAGTTGGGGATTTAATTTGGGTTGGCGTCAGGAAGCGATTCATGATGGTACTTTTAGTGAAGAAAAACAGCATGGTGTAGCGAATTTTAACGCTCAGGTTGGATATAGCTTTGCCGACTATGAGCGCAAACATATTTGCTATGGGCAACTACAAACCTACCTACAAGCAGGTTCAAATCTAGATAAAGGATGGCGTGTAGGAATGGGCCCAACTTTAGGCTGTATGAACCAATGGTTTGAACACTTCAACTCTGTGGTGCAAATTGAATTGCCATATTGGCAAGACCAAAACCAGTGGAATTTGAGAGTCAATACTCAGTGGCAATATGTGATTAATAGTAATAATACCGTTCGATTAAACTGGGATTATGAACAACAAAATCATCGAGACTGGATGAAATCAAGTCTAGGATATGTTTGGTTCTTTTAAATAGCATTACGAATAAAAAAAGGGAAAAATGAATGAAATCATTTCTCCCTTTTTTGTTTTAGCAAAAGTTTATTTCTTTATTGCATTCAACACTGCATACGCTGCTTTAATACGTTCTTCATTGGGAATACGTTTATTGGTTAACATGACTAAACCAATATTTTCTTTAGGAATAAAGACAACATATGTTCCAAAGCCGTTAGTTGAACCAGTTTTGTGGTAAATCTTGACTGAAGGTTCTTTTGAAATAGCAGTCACTTTATTAGGCTTCATCACGATTTGTTCTGAATTACTGTCTAATAAAGTCTGTAACGGTGCTGGATAAGAGAACTCTTCCCAACCTAATGCTTGATACATCGTGCCTACTTGGTAGAAACCTTTATGTGTTTCATTAATTGCGCGTTGAATATCTGCCGGATATTTTTGTGGATTTAGATTGGCATTAACGAAACTCAGCATATCCGGTAAGGTCGATTTAACGCCGTACGCAGGTGCATCTAGCGGGCCGGGGTTAACTCGAATTGGCTGATTTTCTTGGTTATAGCCAAATGCATAGTTTTGCATTTGAGTTTTAGGCACATTTACATAGCTATGTTTTAAGTGAAGAGACGGAAAAATTGTCTTTTCTAAAACCTGACTAAAAGGCTGGTTCATCGATAAGCCTACAACTTTTCCAAATAGGCCAATACTTGGGTTTGAATATTGTCGATATTCACCAATTTGGTTTTTAGGTTTCCAGTCTTTGAAAAAAGTTAAAACTTGTTGGTCTGTTTGTACTTCATCTGGAAATTGTAAGCCAAGGTTGCCACTCGTATACGTCGCAAGTTGAAGTAAGTTGACCTGATCAATCGGTGTATTTTTTAATTCTTTCCAATATTTTCCGGGTGTGTCATCAAAAGAAATTGTTCCTTTTGTTTTGGCATATCCGCCAGCTGTAGCAGTAAATAATTTACTAACAGAACCTAGTTCAAAAATGGTATTGCCATTTACGGCTTTTTTATCTTGAACGGATTGTAGACCATAATACATTTCATATTTTTTATTATTTTGGATGACACCCACGGCCATACCGGGCACATCATATTTTTCTAATAATGGTTTAAAGTTTTGATCAACCAGTTTTTTAATTTCTTGTTCTTTTGGTGTATTGCCCGCATAAATTGAGGTATTAAAAATAAAAAGAGGCGGCAAAAGTAAGCAGGAAATTTTGTTAAATCGCATTATTAACTCATACATCATTTAAAATTAAAGATGCGTACTTTTATAACAAAAATCACATAATTTGATTGTTATGTTTTATAGAATAAAAGCTGTATATAGGTATAAAAAAAGCCCAACTGAGTCGGGCTTTTTGGCAGTAGCAACCAGATTAGTAACTTTCTGGTACTGCACTTAAAAATTCACGGCGTGCATCTTTGTCAGTTTTAAAATCTCCGACAAATGAAACTGTACGAGTTGTAGATTCCTGTTTACCTACACCACGCATCATCATACACATATGTGCTGAATCGATAACGACAGCCACACCACGTGCGCCAGTCACTTCAGCTACAGCTTCAGCGATTTGCTGAGTTAAATTTTCTTGAATTTGCAAACGACGAGCAAACATCTCGGTAATACGCGCAAATTTAGATAAGCCAAGAACTTTGCCTTCTGGTAAATAGGCAACATGAACACGGCCATAGAATGGGAGGAGATGATGTTCGCAAAGCGAATAGAATTCAATATTCTTCACCAATACCATTTCATGGTTATCTGATGGAAAAACAGCATTATTGGTGACTTCTTCTAAAGTTTTACTATAGCCAGAAGTTAAATATGAAAAAGCTTTAGCCGCACGCACAGGCGTATCTTTAAGGCCGGGACGATTAAGATCTTCACCGACGGCAGTCAGAATATTTGCGTACGATTGCTGCATTGACATAAGACGTATAAATTTACTCTATTAGACAAGCTCGGCATTGTATCAGAAACATAACCAGATGTTCATAACTCGACGCACTATATTTATTTTGGTTTTGCGCGCGTTTAATAAAAGATGAATAAATTTCATGTTTTTTATCGTTAATAGTCAAGAGTTTGAACATGAAATA
>NZ_JRVL01000167.1:0-15313 GCF_054823985.1 Acinetobacter sp. GN11
CTATTAAATATTAGACAGACCTGTACGTTTTTGCTTACATGATGATAAGAAAAATACTACTTTTCTTCATAATTGGATGTGTCACAATACATCACATAAGGAAATAGAAACAAAGACACTGGAAGTGAGTTAAAACAACAAGAAGGATGTGACTAGCATCTCACTAACGATAATAAAAACAGAAATAACACGATAAACAAAAACTACAGCGCAAAAAACCCAAGCAGAAATGCTTGGGTTTTTTATTTGTTTACACTAAGTTCGTTTCATGAGAGTCGCTACCAAACAAAGATCGGCGTTGATCTCTAGGAATACGTGGGCATTGAGTTGAAATCTGATAAAGCAAGTTGGCTAAAGCTGGAAGGTGTGTTCCTACTACAGATTTGCCCGTTGTTAACAGAGAAACACTAATATCTCTTTCAGGGTCGGCCCAACATAAAATATTGGAGAACCCTAAGTGGCCAAAAGCTTGCCCCGTCATTGGGCCAAATAAACCAACTGGATTGCTGCCTAACATTGGACCTAATGCATAGCGCATTGGAATCAATAAAGTACGATCAATATTAACGCCTGTGGTCGGTAGTGTTGCCCTGAAAATCGTTTTCTCACTGAAGATTTGCTGACCGCCATAGCTTCCTCCACTTAAAAGCATTTCAAAGAAACGTCCAGCTTGTTCTGCACTGGTATAGATGTTTCCAGCGGGACAAATTGTGTCCATAAAACGGTTATCGTTAGTGACATCAACTGCAAGTTGCAACCCTCCACCTAATACATGGTTGAGGTAGTGATCGGTGCCAAGGCGAGGGTGTAGACCTGTTGCACAATTTAAGGCAACTTCTGAGCGGTACTCTGGCTTTAAACCATAATTGAAATAAGGCATTCCCATCGGTTTTTCGATAGTCTCATGTACAAATTCACGTAAATCTTGCCCCGTCACCCGTTCAATGACTTCTCCTAAAATATAACCCGCCGTCACCGCATGATAGGCAAGATGGTTACCAGCAGGAGACACAGGTTTGGCAGCATATAAACGTTTTAAAATTTCATCTTTATCAAATAGAAGCTCGGGCGTGACATCGCCATCAATATAGGGAATGCCACCACGATGTGCTAATAAATGAAAGATCGTCGCACGACGCTTACCGTTAACACCATATTCGGGAATATAGTAGCTCACAGGATCAAGCAAATTGATTTCACCTTTTTCATCTAATAGATGAATTAACATAGCGGTAATCATCTTCGATGCTGAAAACAGACAAACGGGTGTATCTGGAGTCGCAATCAGGGCATTCTCTTGTAGTCCCGCCGGAGAGTTCCCTTGAGCATATCCAATGCTTCTGTTGAGCAAAATTTTACCTTGTCTACGTAAGCAGAAGGTAATGAGTGGATAATTTCCAGTTTTATATAGTGCTTCTATACTGTTCCAGATTTTTTGAATCTGGCGTTCAGTCATTCCACCCTGTTCAGCAGCAACCTTATCTTGACGACGAATAACTTGCTCAATATTGTCCGGTACTGGACAAGTGTTGGTTGAAAAAATTTTCACACGTCCCTCGCGCTTCTTTCTTTTTATTCAAAGGTAGTGTGCAGGGTTAATATGCTCGTGTCAGTGTCTAAAATGACAAGTTACTGAAAACAATTTTGCAATCCACCTATAGATACCTTAAAATAGACAACTTGCTGTAGTGATGCACGGCAGTCAGTTGCCTCAACTGATTCATATCGTTAACTTTTTTAAGCATCTCGGAGAAATCGAATGGCTTTAACTAATGCAGACCGCGCAGAGATCATTGCTAAATTTGCTCGCGCTGAAAATGACACTGGTTCACCAGAAGTACAAGTAGCTTTATTGACTGCTCAAATCAATGATTTACAAGGTCACTTTAAAGCTCACAAACACGACCATCACAGCCGTCGTGGTTTGATTCGTATGGTTAACCAACGTCGTAAATTGCTTGACTATTTAAATGGTAAAGACCACGGTCGTTACACTGCTTTGATCGGTGCTTTAGGTTTACGTCGTTAATTCGATTTTCACTTTGTTTTCGCTATTTCGCATGTCGCAATGCTTTATCGCTGAAAAGAGAGTTTCACTTAATTTTAGGTTAAGTGATGTTTAGAAGGGGCGCTTGTGCGCTCCTTCTTTGCGTTTAATATTATTTAAAATTTTTGGCCTAGTGTGATGGCTTCTAAGCTTTGTCATTTATCTACCAATCGGTGTAGTCTGAATGCCAAACCTTAGGGGTCTCACTAGAATAAAATTAGGAAAATACAATACATGTCAATGTTTAATATCGTTCGTAAAGAATTCCAATATGGTCAACACACTGTTGTTTTAGAAACAGGTCGTGTTGCACGTCAAGCAAATACAGTTTTAGTTACAATGGGCGGCGTAACTGTTTTAGTTGCAGTAGTTGCTCAACCTAAAGCAAAAGCGGGTCAGGACTTCTTCCCGTTAACAGTGAACTATCAAGAAAAACAATATGCTGCGGGTCGTATCCCTGGTGGTTACGGTAAGCGTGAAGGTCGTCAGTCTGAAGCTGAAACTTTAATTTCACGTCTTATTGACCGTCCAATTCGTCCATTGTTCCCAGAAGGTTTCTATAACGAAATCCAAGTGACAGCGACTGTTGTTTCTTCTGATAAGACTATGGATGCTGACATTGCTGCAATGATCGGTGCTTCAGCTGCAATGTCAATTGCAGATGTTCCATTCCGTGGTCCAATTGCAGGCGCACGTGTTGGTTTAATCAACGGCGAATACATTCTTAACCCAACCCACGAACAATTGAAAGAAAGTGATCTTGATCTTGTGGTTGCGGGTACTGAATCTGCGGTACTGATGGTTGAATCTGAAGCGAAAGAACTTTCAGAAGACCAAATGTTAGGTGCTGTACTTTTCGGTCATGACGAAATGCAAATTGCTGTTCAAGCAATTAAAGAATTTGCTGCTGCTGCTGGTGCAGTTGAATCAACTTGGGTTGCTCCAAGCAAAAACGAAGCTCTTCTTGAGCAATTAAAAGCAGCTTTCGAAGCTAAAATTTCTGAAGCATATACGATTGCGGTTAAACAAGATCGTTATGCAGCACTTGATGCACTTTATGCAGAAGCTGTAGCTCAGTTCGTTCCTGAAAATGACGAAACTGGTATTGCTGACGAAGTAAACGAATTATTTGAAGAACTTAAATACCGTACAGTACGTGACAACATCTTGTCAGGTAAACCACGTATTGATGGCCGTGATACTAAAACTGTTCGTGGTATCGACGTTCAAGTTGGTGTATTAGACCGTGCTCACGGTTCTGCATTATTTACACGTGGTGAAACTCAAGCGTTGGTAACAACAACTTTGGGTAATACTCGTGATGCACTAATGGTTGATACATTGTCAGGTACGAAAACTGACAACTTCATGTTGCACTACAACTTCCCTGCATACTCTGTAGGTGAAACTGGTCGTGAATCTGGTCCTAAACGTCGTGAAATTGGCCATGGCCGTTTAGCACGTCGTGGTGTTCAAGCAGTTCTTCCTGCTGCTGACCGCTTCCCGTATGTTATTCGTATTGTATCTGACATTACTGAATCTAACGGTTCATCTTCAATGGCTTCTGTATGTGGTGCGTCATTATCTCTTATGGATGCGGGTGTTCCACTTAAAGCACCAGTTGCTGGTATCGCAATGGGCTTAGTAAAAGAAGGTGAGCGTTTTGCAGTACTTTCTGACATCTTGGGTGATGAAGATCACTTAGGCGACATGGACTTTAAAGTAGCAGGTTCTGAAAACGGTATTACTGCACTTCAAATGGACATCAAGATTGAAGGTATTACTGAAGAAATTATGGAAGTTGCATTAAACCAAGCATTTGCTGGTCGTATGCACATCCTTAACGAAATGAATAAAGTCATTTCACGTGCTCGTCCTGAAATCAGCGCTCATGCACCGACATTTGAAGTCATTAACATCAATCCAGACAAGATCCGTGATGTTATTGGTAAAGGCGGTGCAACGATTCGTGCCATTACTGAAGAAACTAAAGCTGCAATTGATATTGAAGACAATGGTACAGTTCGTGTATTTGGTGAAACTAAAGCTGCTGCTCGTGCTGCGATTGCAAAAATTCAAGCACTTACTGCTGAAGTTGAACCAGGTAAGATCTATGACGGTAAAGTAATCCGTATTGTAGAATTCGGTGCGTTTGTAAACATCATGCCGGGTACTGACGGTCTTCTTCACATTTCGCAAATTTCAAATGAACGTATTGCGAACGTAACTGATGTTCTTAAAGAAGGTCAGGAAGTTAAAGTACAAGTTGCTGATGTTGATAATCGTGGTCGTATTAAATTGACTATGAAAGACATTGAACAAGCATAATTGTTCTAGTGACATGAAAAAGTCCGCTTGATGCGGACTTTTTTTATGGCATGATGCAAGTAATACAAAAACAGATCGTTGTGGTATGCAGGTTTATTATTTTTATCGCCATCAAAGCGACGGCTATGTCTTTTTAAGCCGTGAACAGCATAGTGAACATGTTCTGGAGTTTTTCTGGATTGATAGTGTCAGAACGGATGTGGTTAACCATAACGAAGAGTGGCAACACGAGATTCAAAAGCTTTCAGGCGTAGTTATTAATGAATTTCATATGCGGGATATTGCCAATATAGAACATCCCTGTGCATTTGATACGCTTGAAGAATATGACCTATTAATTTTTAAGAAGCTGGTCACACCTGATGATGAAATTAAACATGCAGAATCACAAGATAGTGTTTTTGGTTTAGCGACGACACCTATTAGTTTTATTTTAACGCCTGATGTGCTGATTAGTGTGCGCGAGCAGGGGAATAAGTCGATTGAAAACTATATTCAACGTCTCGAAAATATTTTATGTAAAACGTTAGAAGAACAAAACAAAACCCGTAAATTACCGAATTCCCCCGTCGATTTATCGTTACGTCTGTTAAATAGTATGGTTGATGGTTATCTTGATATTCGCTCACCATTAACGAGAAGAGTCGAGCATTGGCAGCAACAATTGTTACAGGGTAATCGCCGTTTTAAACAATGGCACCAGTTGTTCCATGAGAATATGGCCTTTCAACAGGTCGAAAATTTATGTGAAGAACAAATCGAAACCCTTCAAGAGTTTCGGGATGAAATTGTAGAAAATTACCATCATGTCGTTGGCAGTCACATCCATAATTCTCAAGATATTTTACTGGTTCGTTTAAACGATTTAATGAGTCATGTGGAACGGATTCAGAAACATACTTTGCGATTACGTAGTGCAATTCAGTCGGCGATTGATTTGCATTTCTCGGCAATTGCAAACCAAACCAATGAAAACATGCGGATTCTTGCGATTATCACGGCAGTCTTTGCGCCGCTTACCCTTTTAACGGGCATTTATGGAATGAATTTTGAATTTATTCCTGGTCTTAAATCACCGGTTGGTTTCTGGATTATGTTGGGTGCCATGCTAATTAGTACGATTTTTCTGTTGTACTATTTTTATCGACAGCACATGGTTGGGCGTGGTGAAAAAAGTGTGATTGATTTACTGGCTCAACAGCATCGTCAAGATCGGATGAATTTGTTTTGGTTTTTGGAATATGAGCCGATTAAACAGACTGTGAAGGAATTAGAAAAGATTACTCGGTTGAAATAAATTTTTATTTTTGCACGTCGGGGTCTTGCTGAGTTGTTATTTAATATAGTCATTAACCTTCGGTTCGACCTACTTTTGTTTCGGCAAAAGTAGGCAAAACCATTGCCATCTGCAAAACCTGTTCAATACTTATTTTTAAATAACAGTATTACAAAAGCACTATCTGATTGATACCACGCAGGTTGCAGATGGCTTTCCCGACTATCAGATTTCAACTAGGGTTTTATGCTGTATTAATACTATTCCTCAATGAAAATGCTTCAACTGTTTTCTAAGTTGTTGTACTTCATCAATCAAATCTAACATCACCGCAACTGCTGCCAAACTTGCGTCAAAGTCACGTTGTAGACGATAAGCTTTGCGGGCACGAGAGACATCTTCGCCCATAAACTGATGGGTTTCAGGTGCGGTATTGACCGATAAAATATCATATTCAATTAGCTGAATAATCCAGTCAGGGCTTTGACCACAAGCTTGAGCAAATTGTTGCAAGTCAAATGTAGATTGTTCATCAACGACCTCCGCACTAAAGGTATGGCCGTCATATACAATTTCGCGATAATGAATGGTTGTCATGATCTTGCTCCCTAATGAGATGAACGAGGTTCGAATGAAGCGAAGGCTTCAGCCAGTTGCTGATAAGCTTGTTTTTCTTTTTCAGAATGTGCGGGTGGGAATACAATATTTAAAATTAAATAGAGATGGCCTGGCGTTTTATTTGGTATCCCTTTGTCTTTTAAACGTAGCTGTTGTCCTTGTTTTGCATTGTGAGGTAAATTGACGTTTAAAGGTCCAGCTGGTGTTTTTACTTCAATACCCTGACCTAACGCAGCTTCCCACGGAGCCACATCTACAGTTAAATATACATCACTACCTTCAACATGGACGCGGTCTGTGTCTTTGTACTGAATTTCAATATAAAGATCGCCGTTGGCACCGCCATTGATACCACTTTGTCCTTGTCCACTTAAGCGAATTTGCTGACCTTCTTTCATACCTTTTGGTATTTTTACCTGCAAGGTTTTGCGTTGAACTTCAGGCTCGCCATAAGCATTAATGGTCGGGATTTGCAGGGTAATTTGTTGAGTTGATCCCTGATAGGCAATATCAAGATCGATTTCTATGCTGGCATGTTGGTCTTCACCGCGATAACTACGCTGTTGTCTTTGGTGTTGCTGCTGACCACCACCAAATCCTGCACCAAAGCGCCCAAATAAATCTTCAAAACCGCTAAAGTCTGCTTGCTCACCACCTGTAAAACCTTGGCGATAAAATTGTGCTCCATCAAAACCGCCTTGCGCAGCGCCCTGACCAAAGTTATTGAAACCTTGAGGATGATCTAACATCTGGTCATATTCAGCTTTTTTTTCTGCATTGCTTAAGGTGTCGTAGGCAACATTAATTGCCTGCATCTTTTCTTCTGCATCTTTTTCTTTGCTAATGTCAGGATGATATTTACGAGCTAATTTTCGATAAGCTTTTTTAATTTCATCAGCAGAGGCTTTGCGTGTAACCCCTAATTCTTCATAATAATTTTTTGCCATAATGTTTTATCACGATGGTGTGGTTTATTTCATTATGAAACGATTTTTAAAGTTTTCAATAAGCTAGATTGTATAAGAGTTGTTCTATTCCAAAATAAAATCGAGAGGAAGAGGCATAGATAAATGAGGTATATACCTCTCATGATTTAGATGAAACTTTGATATAAGCCGTAAAGGGCAATAAGTAAAAGTAATAAACCACATAGGCCTAATATTTTTGGATATAAATGACTGTTAGAAAGACGGCGGAAGAATATATAAACCAAAGATAAAGTCAGAAAGTCTAAAACAATCCATGTCAGGGTGAGGATGGTTAGACTTAAATTTAATTGGGGTGTAATAGAGACAAATTGCGGAAAGAAAGCCGAGAAAAAAATAATATCTTTAGGGTTTGAAATACCGACAAGGAAGCCTTTTTTAAAGCCGCCATTTTGTGCTGAAACTGTTTGTATCGCTTCTGGGTGAGGGGCTTGAATCACTTCTTTGAGAATGCTGAAACCTAAATAACCAATATATAGACAGCCTAAAATACGAATGATATTGAGATAACTATCGTTAACACTGAGCACTCCCTTTAAAACGAGCACTGAAATAAAAATTAAGACAAGAGATGCTAAATTTGTCCCAAAAATGGTTTCGAGAGCTTTTTTATACCCTCCTTTAAGTCCGGCGCTGGCAACTAAAATCATGACAGGCCCAGGGGTCGCAATCATGATAACTACACTAAAAATAAAGAGAAAATAATCAAAATAATTCATGGCGTTTTGAGTGTCTTATTTATTAGGCTATAAAGTAGCCTTATATTATCTTATTTAAAATAAGATATTGAAAATTATCATCAAAAGTACAGACAAATAAAAAGGCGGTATATCCGCCTTTTTATAAATTTTGAAGATTAACTCAAATGCTCACCAAATAACGCTAAAGCTTCTTCAGCAGTAAAGGTGTATTGAGTATTACAGAACTGGCAATCCATACGAATCGGGTTCTGTTCTTCTAACGTTTCATGAACAGCGTCTACACCAATTTGGATCAGCGCATGTGCACAGCGTTCTTTTGAACATGTACAGCCAAATTTTAGCGCTTCAATTTCTGGTAACCGAACTTCTTCTTCGTTATATAAACGATATAAGATTTCATTTGCATCTAAATTGGTGAGCTCTTCCGCTTTTAATGTTTCGGTCAACATGGTCAAGCGTGGCCATAAATCTTCATCGACTAATTTTTGCTCTTCTTCATTGTGGCGTGGTAAAAGCTGAATGAGTAAACCACCAGAGCGTTTGGTCGTACTCGCTAACACAATTCGAGTTGGAATTTGTGCAGATAAGTCGTAATACTGCATGAGGCAACCGGCTAAGGTGACTTGGTCAAGAGGCACAATCCCTTGATAACGCTCGCCAAATTCCGGTTCAATATTAATAAATAAAACTGGATTAACTAAAGCGCCGAGAACTGTGCTGCTGTCTGTTGCTTCAATGAAGCGTGGATCCGTTTCGTAATCCGCTAGAGCACGAACTTCACCTAAATGATTACATTCAGCCATTGCCCACTTAAAGGTGCCGCTAGCCTGGATTTGCAAGCTGATACGGCCTTTGATTTTTAGTGTACTTGCAAGTAATGCAGTCGCACTCAACATTTCACCTAGCAGAATTTTAACCGCAGGCATATAGTCACGTTGAGCTAAGATAGTTTGTAGTGCCTCTTCTAGATGAACTACTTCCCCACGAACTGGAAAGTTCTCAATATAAAAGCGTTGGCGTAAATCAGACATAATATTCTCCAGGGCCCTAAGCAGAGTATAACTATTTCGTTTTAATCAAGCTTAGGAAATGCAGCGAAGCCGCAAGCGGGACAGGGGCAGCTTTGTGCCCATTGTCCAATTATTTAGGCAATGTGAATAAGTCCTTAATATAGCCATTTTTTGAAATCTCAAGTTATTCTAGATGATCTCGTGTAATGTCGATGCGATTTGGTTGTAAATGACGCTTTAAATTCACATCGTGCTTTGATGTGGCCTGTTGCTGCGCATCACTTTCAAACAAATGCTCAAGTTCGGCTAAGGCATTACGATGTGTTTCAAAGATCTTCTGTTCATCAGTATAAATACTTTGCTGCTGTATGAGCAATTTCTCATCATAATCCCGAAAAATTTCGATATTGTTATAGGCCTGTTCATCAGAGATGCCGAGTTCTCGCAAGGCGCGATAAGCCATACCTAATGAAGATAAATATGTCTCACGCCAAATGTATTCCACGCCTAAATCTCTTAAAAGATGTACATGATGGCGGTCACGAGCACGAGCCAATAACTTTAAGTTTGGATAATTTAATCTGAGATGGCGCGCGACATTCATCGAATCTTCAACATCATCAATCGCTAAAATAAATACTTTGGCTTTTTCAATACCTGCAGAACGCAGTAAATCTGGTTGGGTCACATCACCATAATAAAGCTTACCGCCGTAACGACGAACAAAGTCCACTTGATGAAGATTGTTGTCTATTGCGGTAAAGCCCAAATGTTGCAGGCGGGCAATACGCGCAATAATTTGTCCAAATCGACCAAAACCAGCAATGATAATTGGGTTATCTTGCTGAGGAATCTCATCGTACTCAGGTGGACGTTCTTTATTAAACAGAGGAATGACCTTAGTTGCCATAATCCAGTAAATCACTGGTGTGAGTACCATCGACAAAGTCACAATAAGGGTCACTGGCTCTAATAGAGCTTCCGTTAAAATCTTTTCACTTTTTGCAAGACTTAGAATTACAAAAGCAAATTCACCACCTTGTGCCAAGCAAGTGCCCAAAAGCAAACTATTGTTCCAACTGTATTTTTTATAGCGGGCAATGGCAGTCAATATTAGTGTTTTGATGAGCAATAAGCCGACTGCTCCACCAATAATAAGTAAAGGCATTTCAATCAGTAGTGACAGTTGAGTGGTCATACCCACGGTCATAAAGAATAAGCCAAGTAGTAAACCTTTAAACGGCGCAATACTCGCTTCAACTTCGTGACGAAATTCTGAATCTGCTAATAATACACCTGTGAGGAACGCGCCTAACGTGGTGCTAATTCCTAAAGTATCCATGAGCAAGACAACGGCAAGAATAATAAATAATCCTACTGCTGTAATAAGTTCAGTCGCTCCACTTTTGGCAACAAAACGGAAGAATGGACGCATCACATAGCGACTAAACAGAAACAAGCCCGTAAAGGTCGCAATAATAGCTGCAAAATAAGCAATCCCGTGATGGGTTGATTCTGTTCCTGCCAATAATGGAATGATGGCAAGTAAGGGAATAGCCGCTATATCTTGAAAGAGCAAAATCGAAAAAGACTGCTGACCATAAGTTGTGTTGAGTTGCTGCTTTTCAGTCAGAAGCTGTAATACAAAAGCGGTAGAAGATAGCGCAAGGGCAAAACCAATGACAAAGCTAACAGAAAGCTGCTGCTCAAAGAGTAATAGTATGATTAGCATAAGTACGCCACCGCTAATGAGGACTTGCAGACTTCCCATTACAAAAATAGAGTCACGCATTTCCCACAACCGCTGTGGTCTTAGTTCTAAACCAATCAGGAACATCAATAAAATGACACCGAATTCGGCAAGTTCCATAATTGCTTCAGGGTCATGTGCAATATTTAAAACACTAGGACCTAGAAGTATTCCTGTAAATAAATAACCTAAAACTGTTGCTATCCCTAGGCGTTTGCCAAGAGGGACTAAAATCAGAGAAGCTCCAAGAAAGATTGTTGCTTGCAGTAGGAATGACATTCATTGCCTCGAATGTATTAGTCTCTTTTAAGTGTAAAGCCAAAAAGGCTTCTTCACACCATGATATTCAAATCATCTAATTAAATTCTTGCGGATCGACATCAATTGATAGCCTGAGTTGATGCTGTCTTGGGGCATGAACCAATTGAGACCACCATTGTCTTAAGTAAAAATGTAGGCGAGCACGGTCGGCAGATAAAATCACCATGTGGGCACGGTAGCGTCCCGCTTTACGTTCCATCGGCGCTGGAATAGGCCCCCAAATATCAACAATCTCACCAGCCACTTGACGAAGTTGCTCGGCAGCTTCATTTAAAAATTGTAAGGTATAGTCACGATCTTTGGATTCTGCACGTATCAGTACTGCATAGCGATAAGGCGGCAGCAAAGCAACTTTACGTTCAGCCAACGTTTGTTTGGCAACCGCGCGATAATCTTTTTCGATGAGTGTGGTTAGTAGTGGGTGATCAGGCCTTAAGGTTTGTAAATAAACATGACCTTTGTGTTCACCACGACCTGCACGACCAGCGACTTGTACAATCAACTGCGCCGTACGTTCTGGCGCACGAATATCTACACTGAGTAAACCTGCATCAATATCTAAAATGGCAACTAAGGTGACATGTGGAAAATGGTGGCCTTTCGCCAACATTTGAGTGCCGAGTAAAATTGTTGGTTTGTTTTGATGAATACGGTCATAGATTTTTTGCCAACTCCCGACACGACTGGTACTGTCACGATCGACCCGAATCACATCATGATCTGGAAATAATTCTTGTAAGTGTTCTTCAACTTTAGCTGTTCCTGCACCTAAAGTTTTTAAGCTTTTTTGCTGACACTCAGGGCAATGATCGGGTAAGCGGTGAATGGTTCCGCAGTGGTGGCAATGTAAATAAGAATAAGGTTGGGTGTGCAAAGTAAAATGTGCATCACAATGTGGACAATTGGCTTGCCATCCACAGCTTTCACAAACCAGTACAGGCGCATAGCCACGACGGTTTAAAAAGATTAAAACCTGTTCTTTTCTAGCTAATGTATGTTTGATTTGTTCAATAAGGGGCTGGCTAATGCCGTGCTGTTTTTTGACAATTTTAAGATCAATCAAATGCATTTTAGGCAAAAGTGCATGTCCAGCACGTTTGTTGAGTTGCAGTGATGTTAATTTGCCAGTTTCCACTAAGTGATAGCTATCAATACTTGGTGTTGCCGAACCTAAAATTACAGGGCAGCTTTGTAAGTGTCCTCGGTACAGCGCAACATCACGTGCATGGTAACGGAAGCCTTCTTGCTGTTTATAAGACAGGTCATGCTCTTCATCTAAAATGATTAAGCCCAAACGTGGCAGCGGTGTATAGATGGCAGAGCGTGTTCCTAAAATAATAGACGCTTTTCCGGTCTGTGCCTGTTGCCATGCTTGCAGGCGTTTAGAATCATTTAAGCCAGAGTGCAATAAAGCAATATCACAATTAAAACGAGACTTAAAACGGGAAATAGTTTGAGGGGTTAAACCAATTTCAGGCACCAAAACCAGTACTTGTTTACCTTGCTTTAGCACCTCGTGCATGATGTGTAGATAAACTTCGGTTTTGCCGCTACCTGTTAAGCCATCTAGCAAAAAAGCTTGGTATTGATGCTGTGCTTTAATAACCTGTTGGGTTGCTTGCTTTTGGTCTTCATTTAGCGTGAGCGGCATTTGTGCCAATTGAACAGGTGTAGGGCTAAAGTCGTGTGGTTCAAGCGTACATTCAACCAAACCTTTCTTTTCTAGCGCTTTAAGTGTTGCAGTTTCTACACCACTTAAATTGAGAATGTTCTCTGTTGTTCCCGCAGGATGTAACTTTAAAATCTGATAAGCATCTTGTTGCTTTACTGAACGTTTAAGCAGTACCTCAACATTGTCGCATGGAATAATTTTCCAGAGATGGAACAAAACATCCATCGGTTTGCCCTGACGCAGTATAGCCGGAAGGGCGGTTTGCATGACCTCGCCAACTGGAAATTGGTAATATTGTGCGGACCATGTCAATAAACTTAAAACTTGTTCATCTAAAATAGGTTCTTCATCTAAAAGTTCAGAAATGGCTTTAAGTTGAAATTTACCCGTAAATGGCTCATGTGGATTTACTTTTTCAGTAATGATACCAATTAGGTTTTGTCGCCCAAATGAAATAGCGACACGTGAGCCTACTTGAGCCCGTTCATATTGTGCTTCGGTGAGTGTATAGTCAAAAGTGTCGTACAGATGCACAGGTACGGCTACACGCACACGATAAACAACTGAATCAGGCTTTGGCGTTATGGTCATAGAGGCTCATTTCGTCAATTTTAAAAAACGGCATAGCGTCGTGAAGAGGACTTGGGTATTCTACACAGGCTATAGAACGAATATGAATGATTGCGTAGCATAGATGCAACAGCAGCGACTATTATTTTTGGAAAATTAGAACATTACCATGCCTGCATATCAATTTACTGCCATTGATGCTTCAGGGAAGCAGCAAAAAGGAGTGCTTGAGGGAGACTCAGCACGCCAGATTCGCCAACAATTACGCGATAAAGCATGGACACCAATTAGCGTTGACCCTGTTGAACAAAAAGATAAACATCAGAGTCAGGGGTTATTTCAAAAAAAGTTCAGTGCCTATGATTTGGCACTTATGACCAGACAACTTTCTGTTTTGGTTGCAGCCGCAATTCCTTTAGAAGAAGCTTTACGTGCGGTGAGCAAGCAAAGTGAAAAAGCGCATGTACAAAATCTTTTATCGTCTGTTCGTTCGCGAGTCATGGAAGGACACTCATTGGCTCAAGGTATGCAGCAATCTGGACGTTTTCCAGACCTCTATATTGCAACAGTCGCTGCAGGTGAACGTTCGGGGCATTTAGATCTGATTTTAGATCAGCTCTCGGATTACACCGAAAATCGTTTTGCAATGCAAAAAAAAGTTCAGGGTGCCATGATTTACCCGATCATTTTAATGCTGATGTCATTTGCTATTGTGATGGGCTTAATGACTTTTGTTGTGCCAGAAATTGTTAAAACCTTTGATCAAAACAAAGATGCTCTACCGTGGATTACGGTCGCTTTAATGAAAGCGAGCGATTTTATTCGTCATGCGTGGGTATTTATTATTATTTTTGCAGTTGTGGGAATTGTCGCTTTTGTTCGGTTTTTAAAAACAACAGCTGGGCATTATGCTTTTGATCGATTAACACTCAAATTGCCATTATTCGGTAAACTGTCACGTGGTATTAATTCTGCACGATTTGCCAGTACCTTATCTATTTTGACGCGTTCTGGCGTGCCTTTGGTGGATGCCTTAAAAATTGGTGCAGCAGTGACCAGTAACTGGGTCATACGCGATTCAATTGCCCATGCAGCTGAGCGTGTGACAGAAGGTGGTAACTTGAGTACACAGCTTGAGCGCAGTGGTTATTTCCCACCAATGATGGTACAAATGATTCGAAGTGGTGAGGCATCAGGCGAACTGGATCGCATGTTAGAACGTGCATCGACCATGCAAGACCGTGAGGTTACAACATTTATTTCAACCTTACTGGCATTACTTGAACCACTTATGCTGGTTCTAATGGCAAGCATTGTACTGGTTATTGTAATCGCGGTTATGCTACCAATCGTAAATATGAACAATATGATTTAATAACTTTGATATTAGAGATAATGATGAAAGTAAAAAATATTCAAAGCGAAACAGCGATGGAACAACATAGTGAATCTGCAGTTTCAAATCAGTTTGAGCCAACGTACCATTCCGAGCATAGCTCTGCATCAGATGTTTGCTCCTCAAGCGTAGCTTTCGGACTTGCGGCACGTTCGAACGGTGTTCGGATGAAACGTGCCTCAGGCTTTACCCTCATTGAAGTCATGGTCGTGATTGTAATTTTAGGCGTGTTAGCAGCGCTCATCGTACCAAATGTTATGGGGCGTAGTGAAAAAGCAAAAATTGATACTACTCAAATTACATTAAAAGGTGTAGCTGGTGCTTTAGATCAGTACAAGCTCGATAACGGTCATTTCCCAACCATGCAAGAAGGCGGACTGGATGCTTTAGTGAATCAGCCTGCTACAGCAAAAAACTGGATGCCGGGTGGATATGTTAAAGGTGGTTATCCTAAAGATAGTTGGAAAAATGATGTTCAATATGTAATTCCAGGTGCAGATGGTCGAGCTTTTGATTTGTACTCATTTGGAGCAGATGGCAAAGAGGGCGGTGAAGGTAATGATGCAGATATTTATTACCAACCTTAATTGAAAATATAATGGAGATTATCAATTCGTTTAAAAAGATAAACTGGTAAA
>NZ_JRVL01000018.1:0-28121 GCF_054823985.1 Acinetobacter sp. GN11
GCAGCCTAAAAGGGTAACTCAGCTACCCTGTTCTATGACGGAATTTGATATGGCAAAGGTATGTTATTGCGCAGATGACTTTGCAATGAATGCAGAGATATCTAATGCGATTATTGAGTTAATTGAAAGAGGAGCACTTCAAGCGACCTCATGTATGACCCAATCTGAACTCTGGGAAACAGCTGCTGCCAAACTCAAATCTTTCTCGAATCAAATTGATATTGGTTTACATTTAAATTTTACCCATGCTTTTACTTCAGGTAATACAGTTTTCTCATTACCTGCACTCATGTTGCGCGCATGGTCATCAAATCTTAACCGTGAATTAATTACCCAGTGTATTGAAGAACAATGGGATGCATTTGTTTCAGTCATGGGAAAACACCCCGATTTTATTGACGGTCACCAACATATTCATCAATTTCCGTTTATACGGGATATTTTGCTACAACTTTTAAAAGAGAAAAAGTTCACTGGTTGGATACGTAATTTACAACATCCAATTTATCTACCTCATTATCGTTTTAAAACTCATATGCTTTCTGCACTTGGATCAAATGCCTTAGCAAAAGCATGCCAAAGCTACCAGTTTAGCCAAAATGAATACTTCGCTGGTATCTATGACTTTAAACAAACTGATTATGCCGAACTGAATCAATATTGGCTTGCTCAAGCAAAAGATCACTTACTGATTATGTGCCATCCCTCACTTTCTACACCAAGTGAGCAAGATCCAATCCAGCATGCACGCATCCAAGAATACCAATATTTTTCGTCTGATCAGTTTCCTCTTGATTGCCAGAAAAATGGCATCCAACTTACCAGACTAGGGGCAATGCAATGAGCACAAAACCTTTTTTATCCTGCGTTGTTCCCTCTTATAACGAAGCAGAGAATTTAAAAACATTTATTCCAGCTTTAGCAAACAGCTTAAAGCAACAAAATCTTAGCTATGAAATTATTGTGGTCGATGATGGCAGCAAGGACGATACTATTCCGATCTTGCAAACGATGATCGAAGATTATCCTTTAGTTGTGCTGGAATTATCACGAAATTTTGGCAAGGAAGCTGCTTTAAGCGCAGGTTTAGACCATGTAAATGGTGAAGTTGCACTGCTCATTGATGCTGACTTTCAACATCCTTTTGAAGCAATTCCGACCATGATTAACCTATGGAAAAATGGTTATGACATGGTTTATGGCATTCGTAATCGTACCACTGAATCATGGCTAAAACGGACCTTAACCCAAGGTTACTACCGTATTTTAAACTTAAGCTCACCTATTGATATTCCTGAAAATGCTGGTGATTTCAGGCTTCTGGACGCGAAAGTTGTCGAAGCGATTAAACAACTACCAGAAAAAAATCGCTACATGAAAGGCCTCTATGCATGGGTCGGTTTTAAAAGTATCGGAATCAATTTCTCAGAACAAGATCGTCAACATGGCCGTTCTAGTTTTAACGTGAAAGCGTTATTTAATCTAGCGATGTCTGGTTTAACTGGATTTTCAGATTTACCTTTACGAATTTGTATTTATCTAGGTGCCCTATTGGCTTTAGGCGCCATGAGTTACGGTGTTTGGATCATTATTAAAACGCTCATCGAAGGAATTTCTGTACCTGGTTGGGCAACACTTGCGGCAGGCATGACTCTACTGGGCGGTATTCAGTTACTGTTTATTGGTATCGTGGGGGAATATGTTGGCCGAATTTATGCAGAAGTTAAAAATCGACCAAAATATATTGTTTCAACCGAACATTCTCATATTAAGCAAAAAAACCCAATCACTCACCCCGAAAATACGTTCTCTAATTTCTAATGTTTGCTCATATTTTTCAGCTCGCGCGGTTTACCACGACTGGGGCCGCAGCAGCACTTACGCACTACAGTATTGTCATGCTCTTGTTTAAACGAAACATTGCATTGCAGTATGCCAATTTAGTCGCCTTTCTACTTGCCTATTGGGTGAGCTATTTTGGGCATCGCATTTTTACTTTTAAAGCTCAGCATATTTCTCATCGACAAACATTACCCAAATTTACTTTAGTCGCTGGATTAGGTTTTTTATTTAATGAGAGTTTTCTCTTGCTTTCTAATCTGTATTTCAGCGTCCCTGTTTCAACATTAGTTTGTGTGGCTATTGTCCTGACTTCAATTGTGACTTTCTTGCTTAACCGCTTTTTTGCATTTCAACATTAAGGATTATGTATGCAGCAATGGCTTCGTAGTTCCAAATTTTTATTAATATTTTTACCGATTTGGTTGTTTGTTTTGTCTTGGATAAGACCTCTTTCTGTACCAGATGAAGGACGCTACGGAGACATTAGTCGATCTATGTTTGAGTCGGGAGATTGGTTGATTCCCCGCATCAATAGCTTGCCATTTATGCATAAGCCCCCTCTATTACACTGGTTAAGTTCTATATTTATGGAACTTTTCGGTATGCATATTTGGGTGTTGAGATTAGTTCCAGTGCTAGCAGCTACACTCATGCTCGTCAGCCTATTCTTATTCGTTAGAAAGCACATTTCAGAACGTGTAGCACAACTTACTGCAATGATTTTAGGCACCAATTTACTGTTTTTTGGTAGTAGTGAATATATTAACCATGACCTGCTCCTTGCTTCATGGATTACAGTCAGTGTTTTATGTTTTGTTGATTTCACAATTTCAGCACGTAAATCTATTTTATTTTTAGGATATTTTGCAGGTGCTGCTGCGTTTTTAAGTAAAGGTCTGATTGGGGTATTAATTCCCGGCATGATTCTTTTACCGTGGTTGCTCTACACCAAACAATGGAAAAAAATCCCTTCATTGCTTAACCCTTTGGGGATTTTGCTATTTATATTACTGGTTAGTCCATGGCTCTATGCAGTTCAACTTAAATACCCTCAATTTTTACATTATTTCTTTATAGACCAACAATTTAGTCGCTTTAGCTCAAAAGAGTTTAATAATAAGCAACCATGGTGTTTCTATCTGCTTATTTTATTTATCAGTTTTTTACCATGGATTTTTGCGAGTAGATTTCAATCTATTAAAGCCGTATTTCAAAATTACAAGAAATCCGCTTTACTTGCCCTACTTGTATGGTGGTTTATTTCTGTCACAGTTTTCTTCTCTATTCCTCCATCTAAACTAGCTGGCTATATTTTACCTGCTGTGCCCCCGCTCGCTGTTTTCTTGGCTCTTGTTATCAACCAAGTACTTGAAAGTGACTATAAAACCAAATTACAGGTTTGGGGTTTACCTATATTTATTATGCTTGTCGGAATAGGTCTTACTGCTACACCGCATTTCATGGGTGCGCATCAACCCTTTTTCCAAAACCAAGCCATATTTATTTATACCATTGGCGCTCTCTTAATTGTGCTTCCGCTGACTTTAATCTGGTTATATAAAAACCAGAAATTAAACTATTTAAACTATATTTTTATCAGTTTAATTGTTTTGTGTAGTTCAGTTCCTTTTGCCGTTCGTATTTTAGATACCAAAAATAATGTGGGACAAACGAGTTTTGCTGAGTACATAACCCCATCAACAAAAATAGTTTTCTACAATTACTATTTCTATGATGTGCCTTTCCTTTTACAGCTAAAACAGCCTGTATATATTGTGAATCAATGGGATACCGTACATTCTGATAGTGCATCTTTAGAAATTAAAGATGGTTTGTTGTTTGAACCACAACGCAAACAATACTTATGGAGTGAGCAACAGCTTCAAGATGCTTTAACGCAAAAGCAAGATTTGATTGTCGTCAGTCAACCTCATAATTTTGCGACTAAAGATCCATCTGTTAAAACGCTACATTATCGAAATTATGACGTGTTTATCTTTCATAAATCAAAATAAACTGCCAATAAAAAAGGAAGCTTACGCTTCCTTTTTTATTTAATTAAAACTTACTCTTCTGACACATCGTCATTCGTAGAAACTGCCTCTTCACCATCTACTTCTGAAGTATCAACTTCTCCTTCGAGAAACTCTTCTTCATCTTCAACAGCATCAATAGACACAACGCCCACTAGAGTTTCTTCTTCGCTTAAACGAATCAGACGAACACCTTGTGCATTACGACCAGTCATTGCAACTTCTGCGGCACGCGTACGAACTAATGTACCACCGTCAGAAATAAGTAACAGTTCTTTGCTTTCATCAATAGATACTGCACCTACAAGCTCACCATTACGTTCACTTGTCTTAATTGCAATAACACCCTTACCACCACGTTTTTTGGTTGGGAAGTCATTTACAGGAGTACGTTTACCGTAACCATTGGCACTCGCACACAGCACTTCACCCGTTTCAGGCACAACAACAAGCGATACGATGCGACTTACTACAGCTAAATCTGCTGAATCGTCGTTATCATCAGATTCATCATTTTCAACTTCTGCATCTTCTTCGCTTAAAATGCTGCTTGCAATGCTAACGCGCATACCACGGACGCCTTTAGCAGTACGGCCCATTGAACGCACGTCGGTTTCTGCAAAACGAATTGCCTTACCTTCATTTGAGAACAACATGATTTGCTGATTACCATCAGTAATCGCAACGCCAATCAAGGTATCTTCTTCATTCAGTTCAATTGCGCGTAAGCCATTTGAACGAATGTTAGCAAACTGCTCCAAATCAACACGTTTAACCGTACCAGAAGCTGTTGCCATAAATACGTAATGGTTTTCTGGGAACTCTGTTAACGGCAAGATAGCAGTTACAGTTTCGTTCGCATCTAAAGGTAACAAGTTAATAATCGGGCGGCCTTTTGCACCACGTGATGCTTGAGGTACTTCAAATACGCGAAGACGATAGACTTTACCTACGTTAGTAAAGCACAGCACAGTCGCATGGTTTGAAGCTACAATGAGATGTTGAATAAAGTCATCACTCTTCATTGAAGTTGCAGACTTACCACGTCCACCACGGCGCTGAGCCTGATAGTCAGAAAGTGGTTGAGTTTTTGCATAACCGGTTTGCGAAACTGTTAATACGACTTGCTCTTCAGGAATTAGATCTTCACGACTGAAATCAATACGCGATTCAATAATTTCTGTACGACGTCCATCACCATACTGTTGCAGTACTTGTGCTAACTCTTCACGAATTACAGCCATCAACAAATTGAAATCATTAAGAATTGCTGTAAGTTCAGCAATTTGACCTAAAATTTCAGTATATTCTGCATGTAATTTGTCTTGCTCAAGACCAGTTAAACGATGTAAACGCAATTCTAAAATTGCACCCACTTGCGTTGGTGATAAACGGTAAATCGATTCAGTTAAACCAAATGGACGATCTGGATTTTCACCTTCGATCTCATCTGGACGAACAGAAATAGCACCAGCATTTTCAAGTAAAGAAACAACACCACCGCCAGCCCATTCACCTGCAAGTAAACGCTCACGCGCTTCAGCTGGGTTAGCAGAAGTTTTAATTGTTTCGATAATTTCATCAATATTGGCTAAGGCTACAGTTAAGCCTTCCAAGATATGACCACGTTCACGTGCTTTACGCAATTCGAACATGGTACGGCGTGTTACCACTTCTTGGCGGTGACGAATAAATGCCGCAATAATATCTTTCAGATTCATCAATTTTGGTTGTCCGTTGTCAAGACAAACCATGTTGATGCTGAAAGAGTTTTCAAGCTGTGTATTTAAGAATAAGTTATTTACAATGACTTCTGCGTTTTCACCACGTTTCAAGTCAATCGCAATACGCATACCATCTTTGTCAGACTCATCACGAAGCTCTGAAATACCTTCAAGTTTTTTCTCTTTAACTAACTCGGCAATACGTTCAATAACTCTTGCTTTGTTGACTTGATATGGAATTTCAGTAAAGACGATAGTTATACGACCTGTCTTTTCATCTTCTTCGAAATGGTATTTACCACGAATGTGTAGTCGGCCTTTACCTGTACGGTAAGCGTCAACAATACCTGATTTACCGTAAATAATACCGCCTGTAGGGAAATCAGGACCAGTAATATATTCCATCAATCCTTCAATCGAGATATTCGGATTGTCGGCATAGGCTAAACATGCATTCACAACTTCTGTCATGTTGTGTGGTGCCATGTTCGTTGCCATACCAACAGCAATACCAGCAGCACCATTAATTAACAAGTTTGGAACACGTGTCGGAACCACCTGAGGAATACGCTCAGATCCGTCGTAGTTATCTTCCCAGTCAACAGTGTCTTTTTCTAGATCTGCAAGAAGTTCGTGCGCTAACTTAGTCATACGGACTTCGGTATAACGCATTGCAGCTGCGCTATCACCATCAATCGAACCGAAGTTACCCTGACCATCTACCAATAAATAACGTAAGCTAAAGTCCTGAGCCATACGTACAATGGTTTCATAAACAGCTGAGTCACCATGAGGGTGATATTTACCGATTACGTCCCCAACAACACGTGCAGATTTCTTGTAGGCTTTGTTATAGTCATTGCCCAATTCGTGCATGGCAAATAGCACACGACGGTGAACAGGTTTCAGACCGTCTCTCACATCCGGCAATGCACGAGATACGATTACACTCATCGCGTAATCTAAATATGAATGCTTGAGTTCATCCTCAATGGCAATCGGTCGGATTTCCGATACGCTCATGCATACTCCTTCTTACAGATAGAAATTTCCATCTGCTTATATGTCTTGATCTTGCAAAAAATTTAGTTCCGAAAACTGAACTAAAATCGAAAAAAATATAGCTGTATACTATAGCACAAACTGCTCGTTAACTGGGAGTTTAGCAATCTTAAAATAGCATTTTTTTACAATAAAAATTTCATTAGAATTAATAAGTTAAAATTAGAGAATTCTCGTTTTAAATGTATTTCTTAAAACTCAACAGTTCGACCAAAATATAGACAATACAAAAGTGCTCTCTTTAGAGCACTTTCCATCTATTCTTAAAAACAAAACTTAGTTTATTAGATAAAATAAATAATATTTAGCTTGAACATGCTTGTCTTGTTGCAAATCTATTATTCTTTTAACTTCTTTAAATAATAGGTTTGAAATGTCATTTTATAGGCCGATATTGAGCAGGAATCCACTGATATCCCTTTGAATCCTTACCAATGTGTCCAATGCCAGGAAAAGCAACATGTGCAGCCCCCACCCACCATTGGTTTTTATAGGCTTGCTCAAAAACACTTTTACGAACAGCTATAGCACGGTTCGAGTCAGTATCGGGCTTATAGCTTGCTTCAGGATAAGGAAACTGTACTGCACCATAATGTACAACATCACCAAGACCTAAAAACTTTTGACCGTTTTGTCCATCTACTAAATATGAAGAATGACCTTCAGTATGACCATGAGTAACGATGAGTTGAACATTCGGAACGTTAAAAGAAGCTTTGGTAAAACCGACGAGTTGCCCAGCCTTTTGGTATGGCTGTAATGCATCACGCGTCATTTTAAATATTGGCTTAAAAAAATCGGTAGCTTTTGCTTCATTTGCTGGCGATGTCCAAAAATCTACATCTTCTTTAGCCAGATAAACTTTCGCATTCGGATAAGCCATTTTGCCGTTCAATGTAATACCGCATAAATGATCAGGATGGGCATGTGTAATCAAGATCGTATCTATTTGTTCAGGTTGTATGCCTGCTTTCTTTAAATTTTCACGTACATGGCCCAAGGTTGGACCAAAACATTTTGCAGTGCCGGCATCAATTAGAATATTTTGTGTGGGTGTTTGAACAAGATAGGCAGAGAAATCTGTGACAATCTGATTATGCTCATCTACGGGGACAAAGTTTTCTGCAAACAGACGATTGGCTTTTTCAGCTAAAATACCCAATAAATCACTACGAGGTAATCCCAACTCACCATCAAACAATGCCGTTACTTTAAGGTTTCCCACTGATTGTAAAAAGTAGCCATCAACCTGATGTGCACTTGTATTTTTTTCAGCATATGTGAACGCACTAGCAGTGAATAGCAATAGTGCTGTAATTGATTTTAATGATTTCACAATAGAGTCCTTAATATTTTACTACTTCAACTCTATCGGCTTTTAGTTCTTTAAATCGCTCAATAAGCTACACGAATCGCTCAAATTGAATCACTCAACAGCCAGCACAGTAGGATCTACACTATAACGCTGCATAAACCGTTCACGAAAAATAGCAACAGACTGGTATCCCGATTTCGCTGCAATGGTTTTCATAGGTAATTTTTTTGAATACAACAACTCAAGTGCATAAGTAAGACGTGCGTGAGTAATCGTTTCTCTTAAGGATGTTTCTTCATGCTTAAGTTTACGGCGCAATGTTGCACTACTTAAACCCAAACGCATTTCAATCTCACTGGATTGCCAATGATGCTGAGGATTCTCTATTACCCAATCATGAATGATTTTTGTCAATTTAGGTGGCGGTACAATTAACACATCTGAACAATGCTGTTGGCATAACTGCACAAGTATAGAAGCAATACTTAAACGTGCTTTCACAAGATCATTATCAAACAAAGCTGACTGCCATTCAGAAAGAGGACTAGCAAAATCATCAATTGAAAATTTTAATATGGCCTCAGTTTTGTCTACAACCGGCTTAGCCCAAATCATCTGTGCAGCCTGGATCACTTCTTCACACATGGGTACAAGAATAGTTAAGTATTCACCCGTCACGGGATCTGGCTGATTAACTGCATCAATAATCGTATCTGGTTTGATGATATACAAATGGCCAGCACTTAAATTGATTTGTTTAGTTTGAATATTTAGTTGTTGTTGACCATGTAAAATGATGCCCATGTGCAACTGGTTCACTTTAATATTTGACAGGCCATGCTGACTTTTCGACCGAATACATAAATAATCTCGTGCCATATCCGCTCTTGCCAATCTCACAAGTGATTGATGCAATTGGTGGGCCTCTAGGGAAGCGGAATAATTAATATTCATAATGATGATCTAAATAAAAACGCCCTTGGCTATTTATAGCACAAGGGCGTTTTTGAATAAGTGACAAGCTGTAAATTACAACTTGCTTACCAACTCTGGTACCACAGTGTTCAAATCACCAACTAACCAGTAGTCAGCAACACTGTTGATTGGTGCTTCTTCGTCTTTGTTGATTGCAACAATAACTTTAGAATCTTTCATACCAGCCAAATGCTGGATCGCACCAGAAATACCTACAGCAACGTAAAGGTCAGGCGCAACGATTTTACCAGTTTGACCAACTTGGAAGTCGTTAGGTACGAAGCCCGCATCAACTGCCGCACGTGAAGCACCTTGTGCTGCACCAAGCTTGTCAGCTAATGGATCAAGTACTTTATGGTAGTTCTCACCAGAACCTACACCACGACCACCAGAAACAACAATGCGAGCAGCTGTCAATTCAGGACGGTCAAGTTTCACGATTTCTTCAGATACGAAGTTAGAAATACCTGCATCTTTCGCTTCACTTACTGCTTCAACCGCAGCAGAACCACCTTCAGCAGCTACTGGATCAAATGCTGTACCACGAACTGTACCTACAATGATTGCTTCGTCAGATTGAACAGTCGCAATCGCGTTACCTGCATAGATCGGACGCTTGAATGTATTCGCAGATTCAACAGAAATAATGTCTGTAATCATGCTTACATCAAGAAGAGCAGCAACGCGTGGAAGAATGTTCTTACCAGTTGTTGTAGAAGCAGCTAATACGTATTTGTAACCTTTAGCCAAATCAGCAACTAAAGCAGCTACGTTTTCAGCTAACTGGTTTGCATAAGCAGCATTGTCAGCAAGTAAAACCTTGCTTACACCAGCAACTTTAGCAGCAGCATCAGCAACTGCCTGAGCACCAGAACCAGCAACTAATACAGTAATATCACCACCGATTTTTTGTGCTGCAGCAACAACGTTTAAAGTAGCACCGTTAAGTACTTGGTTGTTGTGATCAGCGATAACTAAAATACTCATGATTTTATCCTTCCGTATTAGATCACTTTCGCTTCATTTTTCAATTTTTCAACAAGCTCATCTACAGATTTCACTTGTACGCCAGCTTTACGTTCTGCTGGAGCTTCAACTTTAACAGTTTTAAGCTTAGTACCAGCTGTAACGCCATAATCAGCAGGAGATTTAGTATCAAGTGGCTTCTTACGAGCTTTCATGATGTTAGGCAATGCTGCATAACGTGGCTCATTCAAACGCAAGTCAGTTGTAATGATTGCTGGAAGTGCCAGTTCAACAGTTTGTAAACCACCGTCAACTTCACGAGTTACTTGTACTTTGCCGCCATCAACTTTCACTTCAGAAGCGAATGTACCTTGGCCCGCACCTAATAATGCGCCAAGCATTTGACCTACTTGGTTAGAGTCATCATCAATTGCTTGTTTACCAAGAAGGATAAGTTCTGGTTTTTCAGCGTCAACAATACCTTTTAAAATTTTAGCAACTTCTAAAGCGCCAATTTCATCAGTAGTTTCAACTAAAATACCGCGGTCTGCACCCAAAGCCATTGCAGAACGGATTTGTTCTTGAGCTTCTTTAGGACCAACAGAAACAACAACGATTTCTGATACTGTTCCTTTTTCTTTTAAGCGAACCGCTTCTTCCACTGCGATTTCACAAAATGGGTTAATTGACATTTTAACGTTAGTTAAGTCAACCCCACTATTGTCCGGCTTAACACGAACTTTGACGTTGGCATCAACCACGCGTTTTACAGCAACAAGAGCCTTCATGTAATCCTCGGCTGTTCTAGCAAAAGTAAATGTTGAGAAAAGTATATTAACTCTTCAATTAAAATTTTTTAGGTACCCTATCTTGCAATGTGTTTGGCATTTCGGTCAAGTCACAATTTTCGCTACTGCTATAAAAAAGATGAAATGCCCAGTTCACTAATTCAAATTGCTTATTCGCTCAATGAATTTAGCAAATAAGCCAAACAAATTTTAAACCTTGAATTTCTTGATATTTTAACAAATACGATAGATTAAAACCCTTCAATTTTAGTGAATAAAAAAACAACAAAAACATCATTTCTTCACCCAATGAAAGTACTCAAGCTACTCTGAAAAACTGGCAATTAGGTAAGAACATCCATAAAATAAATGTTGAAAAAAATAAAAAGTAATCGACTATTACCAACTTATCTTTCAGTATACATTTCTATTAAAAACAAAAGATTAAACTACCATTTAAACATAGGCAATGGACTCCAAGGCTTTTGTAAAAAGCGTTTCAATCCTAAATAAACTAGCGTTTTATGGAATCCAGCGTTTGGATATTGACTCGTTAACTTTTTAAACTCGCTTCTTGGAATATTTGAACTCAATAAGCCTAAAGAAAAATCTGCATAGTCAGCTTGTCTAAAATATTCAACCAATGCATATTCTGAACACTTTGTCGTTGTTAATTTATGATGCTCTGTAATCATCAATGTTATTTCTATTTGCCAATCCAATAACCGATGCAAAGTCAAATAACTTAACATCACTTTGACGGATGGCTCTAAATAATCAATTGTTTTACTTGTCCATATCCCAATATCATGAAAGGCAACTGCAATCGCTATTTTACGTATAGTATCTTCACGACTATCTTGGCTTAATATTAAACAACATGCGGCAACACGTTTACAGTGATTTAAGTATCCTTGATAATCCCTATCAATCGTAGTTTTATATTCCTGTAAAATTGTCTCAATCAAAATACTACATTGGCTAAATGCATCTTGATCAAGTGATAAAATCAAACCTTTTTTAGTGTTCATTCTTTTGTGCTCTCGGATGAGCTCGATCATAGACTTGCGCCAAGTGATCAAAATCAATATGTGTATAAATTTGTGTCGTAGACAAATTACTGTGGCCTAACATTTCTTGTACTGATCGTAAATCACCACTACTTGATAACATATGGCTAGCAAAACAATGCCGTAATAAATGAGGATGTAAATCTACATTCACACCTGCTCTTTGCGCTTGAAGCTTTACACGCTTTTCGATTTGCCGTGGGGTTAACACGCCACCTCTTTGAGAAATAAAAACAAAAGCATTTTGATCAAAATGGCCTTTCCAGATTTTATAAATTTTCAGCCAATTCAATAGGCTTTCTTTCGCCTTTTTTCCAAACGGTACAATACGGGTTTTATTTCCTTTACCCGTAATACGTACCAATTGACGGTTAAAATCGATATCTTTAATTGTTAAGCCTTGCAGTTCAGCCAGACGCAAACCACTTGAGTAAAGTAACTCGAGCATGGCTTTATCACGTGACCATAATTGCTGATCAATTGGTTTTTCAGGCATAGGCTGATCTAAAATTTGATTAACCGTTTCTATGTCGATCATACCTGGCAAGGGTCTAGGCTGACGTTTTAACTTAAAATCGTCAGTAGGGTTAATTTCTAAATATTTCCCTTGTTCAGCCCATTTCATAAACTGGCGAATGGAGGTGAGATGACGTTGCATACTGCTTGAGCTTAACTGGTCTTGCTCAACACGCTGGGCCAAATATTCACGTAAATCTGAAGCTTCAATATTTCTTAAATCTAGTTGTTTGTGTTCACAGAACTCAAGAAAACTTTTAACATCTCTTTCATAAGCTGTAATCGTGTGCTCAGACTGGTTCTGAATTTTTCTTTCTTTTAACCACATTGAGAGCAGCTGTAATGCAAAATCCAAATTGCTCTCCATTTATTTGCTCATTTTATTTTTTCAGTGTATCAAAAAGTAGTTGTTCAGGAAATTTAGGATCGTACAACATAACAACTCATTACCTTATATATTACACTTCACTTTAAGTCTTCGTCGGAATCCTGCTGTCATGACTACCATACTCATTCCCTACTTAATTGCCATTACTTTACTTACGCTTACACCTGGTCTGGATACGACTTTAATTATTCGTACCGCTACTCTTGAAGGTAAATCAAAAGCATTTCAAGCAGCAGTAGGCATTAGCCTTGGCTGTATTGCATGGGGAGTGGTGGTGGCTTGTGGTCTAGGGGCTTTGCTTATGGCTTCTGATTTAGCTTTTAATATTCTGAAATGGATGGGAGCTGCTTATTTAGCTTGGCTGGGTTTGAATATGATTTTAAAACCGCGTAGCCAACTTGCGGACATGCAAGAAACCAACCCCAATGTCCCTTCTTCACAGAATTGGTTTATTAAAGGTTTTTTGGGTAACTTACTTAATCCAAAAGTCGGAATTTTTTATATTTCATTTCTTCCACAATTTATTCCACCACAAGCGTCGGCTGTCACTTGGATTATGGGGCTTGTGATGATTCATGTGGTGATTGGAATTTTATGGTCAATTTTATTAATTTTGGCTATGCAGCCACTTTCACGTTATCTGAAGCAACCCAAATTTGTGAAATATATGGACCGGATTACGGGCAGTATTTTTGTGTTGTTTGCTTTGAAATTGGCTTTGAGTAAAAGGTAAATCTAAAAAGCGTGCTGATATAAAGCACGCTAAATAAGACTTAAAAACTTACATTAGGTTTTTTAAGTAGGTTTCTATTTGAACTGAAACTTCATCCGCATGTTTTTCTGCTAATTGATGGTCCCCACCTTTCACAACATATAACGTCGAATTTTCAAACTTTTGATTTAAATATTGACCCACTTGAACGGGGCTCACTGGATCGTTATCGCCCCAGATTAATAAAGTTTCAATGTTTATATCTGATAAAAACTCTTCGTAGTTAGCATTAGTGGTAACAAACCAATCTGGATATTTTAAAAATGCTTGGCGGTATGCTTCACGCCAATCTTGCACATTAAACCGTTCAAGGTTGATTCCACCGGAAGTTGCAATCAAGACTAGCCCTTTCACAAGTTGAGGTTTTTGCAACGCTGCATCAACAGCAAAAATCCCTCCCATAGATTGCGCAATAATTACAGATTCTTCATTAATTTGATTGACCGCATAATTTGTTAGGTCTTCAAAGCTTTTGACCTCAAAGGATTCAGGTGTATCTCCAAAACCGGGATAACCAATAATTTTTGTCTGGTAATGCGGAGGTAATTTTTCAATTAAGGGATGCCAAAATGTCGTACTGCCTGATGCACCGGGAAGGAAAATTAAATTCATGTCATACTTCTTCTAATCGTGTTAATAGCGGCTCTAGCAATTCTTTCCCCCTTAACTGCTGTAACCATATTTGTGGAATCCTTTCATATCCAAACACAATTCCTGCTAATCCTCCTGCAACACAAGCGGTTGTATCAGTATCTTGTCCTAAGGCAATAGCTGTTTTAATGACATCTTCATAATTACCTTGTTGCAGAGCAAAACGAGCTGAATGTAAACAATCCACTACGTAACCACTGCCCGATATTTTTTTCTCATGTGTTGAATCAATAATATGATTAAGTTCTTGTTGTTCATTAATACTATTTTTATAAAGTTGCATCAGTATGGAAATACTAGATTTCCAAGCATCATTAACTGATTGCCCTTTCAATAAATATTTTGCCCATAAGCAATATAAAGCGCAGCAAATTTTTGATCGAAGATGAGCATGCGTCAAATGAGACTGCTGATAGGCTAACTCAACTAATTGCTGATCAGATCCCCTATGCCATAATGCCAATGGTAATGTGCGCATCAACGCTCCATTACCATTCGAATGTTCATCTGTGTTAGCCATCTCTTCTACAGATACTCCAGCTTCATAACGTTGTAACGCCTGAGCAGTTTGCACTCCAATATCAAACACTTGATAATCAACCGCCATATAACCATAACGGTACCAATTGCGAAGACGGTTAGCAAAATCGATACTATCGAGTTTCTGACAGTGCAATAGTGAAGCTAATAAACATAGAGCCTGAGCTCCATCATCTGACCATGTTCCAATTGGAATATTAGGATAAGTTCGCCTAAAATCTTTAGGTGGAATCATATCAATATATAAGTAAGGTGGAAGCTGCAAAGCTGAATTAAATTCATATGGCACACCGACTGCATCACCAATCAGCAACCCATAAATTGCTCCTCTAATTCTATTTTGCATTTTTCTCTCAATATTTATTCTTGTAAAAATAATAAAGGGAAAAGACCTTATTTAAGGCCTTTTCCCTAAGAAAAATCTTACTTAGCCTTGGAAATAACGTAAATCCAAACGCCCATCATACACATGGGTTGTTGGACCAGTCATCCAGACCACATCGCCTTCTTGCCATTCGATTTGTAACTTACCACCAGCCAATTCAACTTCAACTGAGTTGGCAAGTAAGCCACGGCGCATGCCACTTACCGCAGCAGCACAAGCCCCTGTACCGCATGCAAGTGTTTCACCTACTCCTCGTTCAAATACACGAAGGCGCACATGGTTTTCATCAATCACTTGCATAAATCCAGCATTCACACGTTCAGGAAAACGTTTATGTGATTCAACTTGCGGGCCAATACCAGCGACATCTGCTGTGAGTACATCAGGAACAATCGTTACGGCATGAGGATTGCCCATATTGACCACATCAATCGTAATGTTCTGGTCATTAGCTAACTCAAGTGTATATAAAGCTTCTGGTTGTTCAGCAACAAATGGAATTTCATTTGGTAAAAATTTCGGGTAGCCCATATTTACGCGAACCCAACCATTTTGCCCAAGTTCAGGTTTGACAATCCCTGCTTTGGTTTGAACAGTAATACTTGTTTTAGTTGTTAAATGACGCTCATGTACAAAGCGAGCAAAACAGCGTACACCGTTACCACATTGTTCAACTTCAGAACCATCAGCATTAAAAATACGATATTTAAAATCTGCTTCTGGTAAATCTGGTGGTTCAACAATTAAAAGCTGATCAAAACCGATGCCAAAATGGCGATCGGCTAAGCGTTGAATTGTTTCTGTATCTAAATAGGCACGTTGGCTAATTAGATCAACCACCATAAAGTCATTGCCTAGGCCATGCATTTTAGTAAATTCTAACAACATTTCATTTACTCCTCAGGCAATAAACTTTCTTTTTCCCAAAGGGATTCAACTGTTTCACGTTCACGAATCAAATAGGCTTTATCACCAGACACCATCACTTCTGCGGCACGTCCACGTGTGTTGTAATTTGAACTCATTACAAAACCATAAGCACCAGCACCGAGAACAGCTAACAAGTCATTTTCTTTTAAAGCCAATGAGCGATCTTTACCAATAAAGTCACCTGTCTCACAGATTGCGCCAACAAGATCCCAAGTTTTTTCTTCAGTATCTGAACTTGGTACCACAGGTTGGATATCCATCCACGCTTCATATAATGCAGGGCGAATTAAATCATTCATTGCAGCATCAATAATGGCAAAGTTGCGGTGGGTCGTTGGCTTGAGCAAATCAACTTTGGTTAAAAGCACACCTGCATTTGCACTAATGCTACGGCCTGGTTCCATATACACTTTAAGACCTAACTTTTCTAAAGCAGGTTTCATTGAGTTAGCATATTCTTCAACACTTGGCGGCGTTTCATCTTTATAACAAACACCTAAACCACCACCGATATCAATATGTTTAAGATTGATACCAAGTTTTTTTAATTCTTCGATCATCAACATGACACGATCTAAAGCATCAACGAATGGTTTAGTCTCGGTTAATTGCGAACCAATGTGGCAGTCGATTCCAATAATCTCAAGGTTTGGTAAAGATGCAGCATATTGATAGGTTTCATAAACGGTATCACTTGGAATACCAAATTTATTTTCTTTAAGGCCTGTTGAAATATAAGGATGTGTTTTTGCATCTACGTCTGGATTTACACGTAAAGAAATCGGCGCTTTTTTGCCTAGACGAGCTGCAACTTTTTGAAGTCGATCTAGTTCCGCATAAGACTCTACGTTAAAGCAAGCAATGCCTACATTTAAAGATGTTTCGATATCGACTTCGGTTTTACCTAAACCCGAAAAAACAACTTTAGATGCATCTCCACCCGCTTTTAAAACACGTGCAAGCTCACCACCTGATACGATATCAAAACCAGCACCAAGTTTTGCCAATACATTAAGAACAGCTAAATTTGAGTTAGATTTCACCGCAAAACAGATTTGATGATCAATAAAGTCAAAAGCACGATCCATATCTAAGTAATGTTTTTCAAAAGCTGCTTTTGAATAAACATACAAAGGTGTGCCAAATTGCTGCGCAAGCTGCTCCAGAGAACATTGCTCTGCATGCAATACTCCATTAATGCGAGTGAAACTCATGAATGTGTCCTTATTTCAAAGCTTAAGGTGATGTTGTTTGGGTTGGAACTGATGATGATTCAACTGACTGATCAGCTTGTTCATCCTGTTGCACAGCTTGTTTTGGTTCTTTATTACGATAGAGCAAGTATTTTGCACGTTTGTCATAATTTGGATCAGAAGGTAGTTGTAATACTCCTGACTGACCACAAGCACTAAGCAAAACACTGCTGCTCAATAAACTGATGAGGCAAATGACACGACGCATCTGAGCACCTGATTTAAACAATTCGATGCAGTATACCGTGATCATGCAAGCGGCTAAAGAGTAAACTTAAAGAGAAAAACAATATGCATAAAAAACGCCAGCTTTAAAGCTGGCGTTTGATCATAACCAAATAAATTTAATTACTTTTTATGACGCGGTTTATAGAAGAAGAAATAACCAATGATCAAGATTACAAACCAAATTGGGCTGACTTTAAGCGCTTTAAACGTATCTGGCTCTAAAGACAACACGTAAATCATACCAATAAAGAAAATAATCGTGATCCAACATGTAAATAGGCCACCCGGCAATTTAAATGTTGATTTTGCATGTAGCTCAGGACGTGTAGTGTAGTAACGGATATAACTCCAGATAATGAGTAACCACACACAAATGAACAAAATCGTTGAAAGTGTTGTTGCAAGCGTAAACGCCTCAACGGTATTTGGCACAAAATACTGTAAAGCCGCACCTAATAATAAACACGCAGCAGAGAAATACAATGCATTTGCTGGTACTGCACGTCTGTTCAATTTACCAAAAGCTTTTGGACCCTGATCTTCACGCGATAGACCAAATAACATACGGCTTGTTGAAAACACGCCACTGTTCATTGATGACATTACTGATGACAACACAACCAAGTTCATCAAGATTGCTGCTGCTGCCACACCTGCTTGACTAAACAAGTTTACAAATGGGCTGATCGCTGGATCAATTCGATTCCATGGTGTTACAGACATTACAATAACTAATGCGAGCACATAGAAAATAATGATACGAATTGGAATTGAGTTAATTGCTTTAGGCAAATTACGTTCAGGATCTTTAGTTTCCGCAGCCGTTGTTCCGACAAGTTCTACACCAACGAAAGCAAAAATCGCAATCTGGAAACCTGCCAAGAAGCCATGTACACCCGTTGGGAAGAAACCGCCATTTGCCCACAAATGAGTAAATGAAGCAACTTCACCTGTAGTCGAAGTAAAGCCCGTAAAGATCATCCATAGACCCACAGCAATTAAAATAATGATTGCTAGGATTTTAATGAGCGCAAACCAAAACTCTAATTCACCAAACAGGCGAACTGTTAACAAGTTCAAACCCATAATGAATACGATGGCTGCAACACTGATCATGGCGCCTTCGACCGGCGAGAAAGGTAAACCATTATTGAAGAATTGTAAGTAATAGATAATTGCAGAAAGATCGGCAATACCAATAGTGATCCAACACAGCCAATAGGTCCAACCGACAAAATAACCTGCCCATGGGCCAATTAAATCTGTTGTGAAATCAATAAATGATTTATAGGCAAGATTTGAAAGAAGTAATTCGCCAAGCGCACGCATGACAAAAAACACCATCACACCAATAATCAGGTAAATAAATAAGATTGAGGGGCCAGCAAGACTAATCGTTTTGCCTGATCCCATAAATAATCCCGTACCAATTGCACCGCCAATCGCGATCAGCTGTAAATGCCGATTTGAGAGGCTACGATGGAGCTCACCTTGTTCATGAGACTCACTCAGATTTTGATTCGACATCTTATCAATACACTCCAGTAATTTTTTTTAGTCCGTTAGCTAAAATCAAAAAGACGATATCGCACCATTTGCAGGTATCTTTTAAATGTATATTTTTTGATAATTTTTCAGCTAACTGATTTTTATCTGTATTGCTGATGATTTCAAGCTACATACAATTAAATCCGATAATACGCACAAGCCCATAGCAATACAACGCACTTTACGGTCTATAAACATGACTTGAACTTGTCTGATTTTTAAATTAAAAAGACGACTCGATTGCCCGTTTTTCTAATATTCAATTTCATTTCAGCCCTTCATCTGTTTATTAAAAAATACCCCTACTCGACCTTAATCTTTTAAATTATCTAACACATGACAATGACCTAATATTTTCGTTGTTTTAAATTAAGCAAAATGTATTCCACTTCAAAACTGATTCTCTATTTTGGTTTTGATATACTCTGTTTCTACTATTAATTTAGAAGTTTTTAACTGAAGTCGAATATGAGCAAAGTCAAAACTGTTTACCGTTGCGAACAATGTGGTGCCGACCACCTTAAATGGGCAGGTCAATGTTCAGAGTGTGGTGAATGGAATTCTTTGACTGAAGTCAAACTTGAGCCTACCACTGCTCACCGAGCACGTCCAAAAAATGGGGGCTATGCAGGCCAAGCTGCCAATATTACAACGCTAAATAAAGTCACTTTTTCGCATGAAACCCGCTTACAGACTGGCATCAGCGAATTTGACCGCGTACTTGGCGGAGGCTTAGTTACAGGTTCTGTTGTCTTGATTGGTGGTGACCCCGGTATTGGTAAATCGACCATTCTTTTGCAAACAGCAACCCATATGGCAAGTGCAAAAAGCTCTGCACTTTATATTACCGGTGAAGAATCTTTATCTCAGGTTGCGCTTCGTGCCCAACGACTTGACTTGCCAACCGACCAGTTAAAAGTCATGGCCGAAACCTGCGTAGAACGAATTTGCGAAGTCTTAGAACAAGAAAAACCTGTCGTGGCTATTTTAGATTCGATCCAAACGCTTTATACAGAAACACTTCAATCGGCACCGGGCGGTGTTTCACAAATTCGTGAATCTGCTGCATTACTTACCCGCTATGCAAAAAATAGTGGCACGGCGCTATTTCTTGTTGGTCATGTGACCAAAGAAGGTGCACTTGCTGGCCCTCGTGTTTTAGAGCACATGGTGGATTGTGTACTTTATTTTGAAGGTCAATCCGACTCACGCTATCGAATGATTCGTGCTGTTAAAAACCGTTTTGGTGCGGTGAATGAACTGGGTGTATTTGCCATGACAGATAAGGGCTTACGTGAAGTTGCTAACCCTTCTGCCATTTTCTTGAGTCGTTATGATGAAGCGATTCCCGGTTCAATCGTCATGATTAGCCGTGAAGGAACTCGCCCTCTTTTGGTCGAAGTCCAAGCCTTAGTTGATGATGCTCAAGGGCAACCTCGTCGCGTCGCATTGGGTCTTGACCAAAACCGTTTGAACATGCTCCTTGCTGTAATGCATCGTCATGGTGGTGTTCAAACCACAGGTCAAGACGTCTATGTGAACATTGTAGGTGGCTTAAAAATTACCGAAACAGGTTCAGACTTAGCAGTTTTGTTAGCATGTGCTTCAAGTTTACGGACTAAAGCTTTGCCTCAACAACTCGCAGTTTTTGGAGAAGTTGGTCTTTCTGGTGAAATTCGTCCTGTACCAAATGGTCAAGAGCGTTTAAAAGAAGCCGCAAAACATGGCTTTAAGTATGTCATTTTGCCAAGAGGTAATGCGCCGCAAAAAGCAATTCCTGGCGTACAAGTCATTGCAGTTGCTCGTCTACATGAAGCATTGACAGAAGCAATGCAACTCAGTGATGAATTGACATAAAAAAACATACTTTTATGGTTGAAATTTAGCGTAAATACCTTCATAAATACTATTACAATTTAATTTTAGACAGGAATTTCCTATGGAAGTACACCAGCGTGGCTTGATTACCGGTATTTTAATGGCTGCTTTAGCAATTTCGCCTCTTGCTGAAGCTAAACGTGCAGGTGGTGGTAAAAGCCACGGTATGGCACGCTCTTCTACTTCAAGCCAGTCTTATCAACAACCTCGTCAAGTGACTCCTGCTCAACAACCTGCTACTGCACCTCAAAGATCTGGTCCAGGCGTTGGTTCAATGGTTGCAGCTGGTGTGGCTGGTGCTGCCGTAGGTGCTGTTGCAGCAAATGCTTTAGCTGATGACAAACCAACATCAACTGAACATCAAGCTACAGACCAAGCTGCTCAAGCACAAGAAGAGAAGAAAGGCGGAATTCCTGGCTGGATTTGGGTATTACTTGCAGCAGCTTTAGCCTTTTTTGTATTCCGCAAATTGGGCGCAAAAAAAAAATTAGCGGGTAATAATCCTTACGCACCAAACAACGGCGGTCAAAACCCATTTGGCCGTTCTGCTGCACCACAAGCGACACCACGTAATGCTGGGGATAATACAAACATCTTTGGTCAGTCTGTGGCTGGTGGCGCTGCAACCCAAGCTCCTTTTGGCGGTGTAACAACCAGCAATGGCAACCAACTTCCAGATGGTAGTGAACCAGCTGCGTTCTTGCGTATCGCACGTCAACGTTTTAATCACATCCAATCGATGAATACTGCAAGTAACATTGAAGAAATTCGCCGTTACTTAACACCAGAACTTTATACTTCTATGTATAACGACATCATGGAAAACCAAGATCAAGACGTTGCTGAATTTAGCAATCTTAATGCGATGGTTGTAGACAGTGCGACTGAAAATGGTCAATACGTTGTGAGCGTACGCTTCACAGGTAATGTGAGTGAAGATTTAAACAGCTTGCCACAACCATTTACTGAAATCTGGCACTTTGTTAAACCTGCTGGCTCTCAGCAAGACTGGGTAGTTGCAGGTATTCAACAAGCTTAAATTGAATAAGCTCTAAATAAAAAAGCCACAATATTGTGGCTTTTTTATTTGTTAGTTTTTAAGCAATGTCTGCTGGGAATGTAATGACTTTTTCAATTTTAACCTGATCCATTGCAACCATGAGTAAGCGGTCTATACCTAAAGCAATTCCCGAACATTCTGGCATATGAGGTAAAGCAGCTAATAGGTGTTCATCTAAAGGCATGACATGCAACCCTTGCTTAGCCCGCTCTGCATTGTCTGCTTCAAAGCGTGAACGTAACACCTCTGCATCAAGCAATTCATCATAGGCATTTGCCAGCTCTAAACCTTCAATATAAACCTCAAAACGCGCAGCAACTTCTTCCCCATCTTCATCGAGTTTTACCTTTGCCAAAGATGCCATTTCTGGTGGAAAGTCAGTTAAAAAGACAGGTGCATCAAACCCCAAACTTGGTTCAACAAAATGCGAGAATAACAAATCAATATAAGCTAAACGATCATCGCCCAAATCAAGGTTTAATCCTACACGATTTGCCGTATCTTTGAGTTGCTTCAAAGTTGCTTGTAATGGGTTAATGTCTAAACGGTCCTGAAAGGCATGTTTATAACTTAGAATAAACGGACGAACTTCACCAAAACGATGCTGCAAACAGCTTCGCAATAAATCGGCGGTTTCATGCATTAAAGCTTTTAGATCAAAACTCGGGCGGTACCATTCGAGCATTGTAAATTCACTATTGTGTTTACGCCCATGTTCATCATCTCGAAAAACCTTACAAATCTGGTAAATCGGTCCACTACCACTTGCCAATAATCGCTTCATGGCAAACTCAGGTGAAGTCTGTAAATATTGAGTTTGCAGTTTGCCATTAATATGACGCAAAACCTGCACAGAAGCTAAATGCACATCGGTGACACCTGCTTGTGAAACAATCGGTGTCTCAACTTCCATAACATCTCGTTCTGCAAAAAACTGGCGGATTTGGGTGTAGAGCTTGGCACGCGCTTTTAAGGCATCAATTGAACAAGTAGGTTGATAACTTAAACTCATGCCTGCGGCCCTCCATGTGCTGCCCACTCCCGACGTAGCGGATAGTTCTTACGTAATAAATCAAATGCTTTTTGCTCTACTTTGCCGTCTTTAATACAAGCACGTATGTTGGCATCGTCTTGTGCAATATCATAAATTTGAGTTAATTTTTGCTTTAACACAGCCTTTAAGTCATGACCTGAAAAATAATCTTCGCACGCAGGCAATTGTGTTTCGAAACGCTTATTTATATCGAATCCAAATTTTTGGCAAAACGCTTCGTAAATCATTTGTGTACCGCGGGCCTTCCCTTCAAGGCTATAACCAGCAATATGCGGTGTTGCCAAAGCCAACATATCAAGAAGCTCTTCTGAGATGACTGGCTCATGTTCAAATACATCGAGCACAACTTTACGCTTTGTTCGCTGAATATCTTCGATTAAAGCCGCTTCTTTAACGACTGGACCACGCGCACTATTAATTAATAGTGTATTAGGTTGAAGTGCTGCAAACGCTTGCTCATCAAAAAGATGATACGTCGCATGCTCACCTTTTTTGGTTAAAGGCACATGAATTGAAATTGCATTTGCTTGTTGCAAGAGCATTTCTAAGCTTACATTTTCAATTGAATCTAACTGTACATATGGGTCAAAGCCAATCACACGCCAGCCAAGCAACTGAGCCATATATGCTAAACGTTTACCGACGTTTCCAAGCACAACAATACCTAGGGTAAATTTTTCTTGTTGTTCTAAAAGGTTGGCATCTAAATGCATTAAAGCAGTAATTACATATTCAGCAACTGCCTGAGCATTACAACCTGCCGCATTTGCCCATGTAATTCCTTGTTTTTCTAAAGCTTGAATATCTAAATGATCGGTACCAATTGTGGCACTACCTACATATTTTATTGAAGTGTCTCGAATTAAACTCTCGTTAACTGCTGTTACCGAGCGAACCAGTAAAGCCTCTGCGTCTTTTACATCTGCATGAGTTAAGGTACGCCCTGCATGGTGTTGAATATCGCCAAACTCTGAAAAAAAGTAATCGGTAAATGCCAAATTTTCATCTGCGACGATTTTCATTGTCTGCAACTCATAGCTTATAAAAACGTTATTATCCTTTGAGTTGTAGCAAAGTACAATGTTAATGCCTTTAAATTAGTACTCTATATCTTGAACCTTTAGAACTTATAAACCACCGCTAAAATAGAAATAAGCCATCACAGCCAAAGTTATCCAAACTAGAATAATCAACACAGCAACCAAATAATTTTGAGGACGGCGTTCTTGTTGTTCAAGCCATTCTTCAGCTTGTTGTTCTGCCTCTAAAATGACATGTTTTGGTGTAAAGCGAACAGCCAACCAAATGAGTATTGGTAAAATTAAAGCTTCATCAAGTAAACCCAAAACAGGAATAAAATCGGGAATTAAATCAATGGGACTAAAAGCATAAGCTACCGCTACAATAGCAATAATTTTTGGTAACAACGGCATTTGCGGGTGCTTTGATGCAAACCACAACATAATAATTTGTTTTTTTAGACGTTTTGCCCAATCTTTTAGAGACTGCAACCAAGACACTGGGACACACTCCGACCTACCGAAGTCTGATAATAAAGTATAAAACTCATGCCTAGCTTAAAATTAGAAAAAATAGAAATGTAAATTTCTATCTTTTTGATCATTCTTTAAATGAGAGTTTATTTAATGGTTATTTTAAGGCTTCATACTTCGGTATATAAAACAAAGCCATCACCACGACAAAAACTAGCCAAAGTTAGACCCGATATTTTTGCCAGCCGAATAGCCATGCTGGTTGGAGCGGAAATTGATGCCAATAAACCTATATTAAGCTGAGCGCATTTACGAATTAATTCATAGCTTGCACGACTGGTCATGACAACAAAACCCAAACTGGTGTCATAGTTTTCTTGAGCTAAATAACCGAGTAATTTGTCTAAAGCATTGTGACGTCCCACATCTTCAAATAAAGCGACAATTTGGCCCTCAACAACCCAAGCTGCTGCATGAGCGCCTCCAGTTAAAGCAGTAATTTCTTGCCGATTCTTTAAATGAGCAATCGCCATCGGAATTTGAGCAAGCCATTCTTTAGAAGGTTCGGTGGTAATTTTAGGAACATCGAGATGAAACTGCTCTAAACTTTCAATACCACATAAACCACAGCCCGTACGCCCAACCAACATTCGTCTACGTTCTTTTAATGTGGCAAATGCTCTAGATGAAATGGTCATCTCCACCGTAATGCCTAATTCACTTTGATGCACCTCAATGGCATACAACTCGTTTAAGCTTGTTAAAATTCCTTCAGAGAGACTAAAACCTTTAGCAAACAAACTCACATCGGTCGGTGTTGCCATCATCACTGCATGAGAAATACCGTTATATACCAAAGCAATTGGATACTCTTGAACAATATTATCTAAAACACTTTCAGATTCGGTTTTCTTAAACCGCTGTACTTGTAATGTTTCAACCCCATAAGAATGTGGTGTCAAAATAATTTCCTTTATATTGGAATGGCGCCTTTTGGAAGCGCCATCTGTTTCAATTACATTTCTAATATCGCCTTTGATTTAAAGGCTGCTTACTTTTCTATCTGCATCTTCAGGGTCAACTGCTGTTGCCAAATTAAAGTGTTCAGGTGCATCACCGGCATGCAAAATAACAGGAACACTTTTTGAAGCCGGAATCTTGGCATATTTATCATGACTGCTTAAGGCCACTAAAGGATTGGTTTCCGGATAGTAAGCAGCTAAGCTACCCCGCGGAATGTTGTAAGGCACAATTCGGAAACTATGCACAATACGTTTAACGCCATCCGAGAAAACACTTTCAATATCGACCCACTGATTTGCTTCGAAGCCAGCTTCATCAATATCGGCCTGATTCATAAACAATACACGGCGTTGACCAAAGACCCCACGGTAACGGTCATCAAGACCATATAGCGTCGTGTTGTACTGATCGTGAGAACGAGTCGTCATTAAGGTATAAACTTTACTCTCGGTATAGGCAGCAGCATATTGATTTTCTTTATCGCCATAGACTTCATTAAGCGGCGTAATCATAAACTGTGCTTTACCACTTTTTGTATTCCAGATGTGCTGATTGGCTGGATGCTCTAAGTGGAATCCACCCGGTTCATAGACACGTAAATTAAAATCATGAAATTCATCAAAAACATCGGCAATTGAATCACGAATACGGTCATAGCTTTCGATGTACCATTTCCATTTAATTTGGCTATCTGGTAACACTGCCTCTGCCATTCTTGCCACAATGTCTGGCTCAGATAAAATATTTTCAGAAATTGGAGTATTACGCCCTGCCGACAAATGGATATTACTCATCGAATCTTCGACTGAAATTGCCTGTGGGCCATGAAGCTGTTCATCAATTTCGGTACGGCCTAAACATGGCAAAATGAGTGCCTCTTTACCACACACCAAATGACTACGGTTTAATTTGGTGGCAACATGAACGGTTAAATTACACTTTCTAAGTGCTTCTTGGGTATACGGTGTATCTGGCGTCGCAACAGCAAAGTTCCCACCCAAACCAATAAAGACTTTAACCTCACCTTCAGCCATCGCTTTAATGGTTTCAACGACACCATGTCCATTTTTTCTAGGGGATTTAATCCCAAACACGCGGTCAATGTTGTCGAGTAATTTAGGGCTAGGTAGTTCATTAATGCCCATGGTTCGGTCGCCCTGCACATTACTGTGTCCACGAACTGGACATAGCCCTGCACCCGGCCTGCCAATTTGACCACGTGCCAACAATAAATTCGCTAACATATGTACATTGGCAGTTCCGTGGCGATGCTGGGTAATTCCCATACCCCAACAAAAAATTGAACGTTCAGAATCTAAAAAGAGTTTGGCTAGTTTTTCTAAATGTTCAGCAGACAAACCTGAATGCTTATAAATATCTGCCCATTCAGTTTTTTCAACTTCAGCAATCATTTCATCAAAACCAATAGTATTGACCGCTATAAAGTTTCGGTCAAAAACGCTTGGTTTTCCTGAGGCAAGGGCTTTTTTATCCCACTCATTTAAGTGCTTTAAAATACCTAACATCAGTGCATAGTCACCACCAATTTTAGGTTGGAAATAATAACGGCTAATAGGTGTACTGCCATTGGTCATCATTTCAAGCGGTGCTTGTGGGTCTTGGAAACGTTCAAGTCCTCGTTCTTTAATTGGGTTAATCGCAACAATGTTGCCACCACGTTTAGACACTTCACGCAAAGTGCCTAACATACGTGGGTGATTGGTTCCGGGATTATGCCCAAAACTAAAAATTGCATCGGCTAAATCAAAGTCTTCTAGGGTGACTGTACCCTTTCCTAAACCAATCGAATCAAGCAGTCCAACGCTTGTGGTTTCATGGCACATGTTCGAACAATCTGGAAAGTTATTTGTACCAAAGCTTCGCACAAATAGTTGATATAGAAATGCCGCTTCGTTACTGGCGCGACCAGACGTATAAAACGCAGCTTGGTCTGGGTTGTCTAGCGCATGTAAATGCTTAGCAATAATCTGAAAAGCTTCATCCCATGAAATAGGTACATATTTATCAGTTGCTGCATCGTAGCGGACTGGATCGGTTAAACGCCCTAAGTCTTCAAGAAAAAAATCACTTTGTTCAGACAACCAACTGACTGTATGACCTGCAAAATATTCAGGAGTAACTGTTTTACTGGTTGCTTCAAAGGCAACCGCTTTTGCTCCGTTTTCACAGAAATTAAACGCATGAGCATTTTTCTTTTCAGGCCATGCGCAGCCCGGACAATCAAAGCCTGTAGGCTGGTTAATATTGAGTAAGGTAATTGAACCTTTTTTTAAAATATCTTGTCGTTTTAGATTTCGAGCGACACTCAGTAGTGCCCCCCATCCCCCAGCAGGATGAGTGTAGGGTTCAATTCGCGCAAAGCCGTTATTTTCTTGTATATGCTTTTGTTCTTCAGAATTATCCACTTTGTCATCCTCTTATTTCTTTTTACACATTCAACAGATGCAATAAATTCACAATTTAATTATGGTTATATCTACGCTATCTGCTGTCTAGCTTATGGGTAGAGTCCGCTTTTTATGCTATTCCCAATATTTTAAAAGCTGGCTCAATCGTTCTTATAATATGTGCCATATTTTTTATAATTACAATAATTTAGCCAAATC
>NZ_JRVL01000168.1:0-8827 GCF_054823985.1 Acinetobacter sp. GN11
CATCGCTACCATTTTTTTACGATACTTTAAGAAATACATCAGTGCCAAAACAACAAGCCAGATTGGGCCTAAAATCACAGCCAATCTCATATCTGGTGTCATTGCCATGATAATAAGAATGAAGCATACAAAGCTAATGGTTAAGTAATTACTCCATGGGCTAAGAATACTTTGAAACTTGGTTTGACGTTTTTGCAATTTCATTGCTTTAGTAAATTTCAAATGAGTTACTGAAATCATAAGCCAGTTAATAACAAGTGCCGCCACAACAAGCATCATAAAGAGCTGAAAAGCTTGACCAGGGATCAGGTAATTTACGACCACACATATTGCTGTGATTGATGCAGAAAGAACTGCGGCTGGAACTGGAATACCACGGCTGTTTACTTTTTTCAAAATTGCTGGAGCATTACCCTGCTCTGCTAAACCATGCAACATACGACTATTACAATAGATACAGCTGTTATAAACCGAAATAGCAGCAATTAAGACCACAAAGTTTAAAACGTTCGCAACACCATTACTGTTTAATGACTGGAAAATCATTACAAATGGACTACCCCCTTCTGCAACCATATTCCATGGGTAAAGGCATAGTAAGATCCCAATAGCACCGATGTAAAAAATTAAAATACGATAAACAATTTGGTTCACTGCTTTTGGAATAGTGGTTTCAGGTTTTTTAGTTTCAGCCGCAGCAATACCAATTAACTCTAAGCCACCAAATGCAAACATAATGACAGCTAACGCCATGACAAAACCTTGAATCCCGTGCGGGAAGAAACCACCGTGTTGCCATAGATTTGCAATGCCTGCTTGCGGACCAGCAGAACCTGTAAATAAGAGATAAGTACCGAAACCAATCATGCTTAAAATCGCAATAATCTTAATGCAGGAAAATAGGAATTCGGATTCCCCAAAAAAGCGGACATTCACCAAGTTAATGCCGTTAATTAAAATAAAGAAGAATAAAGCAGTCATCCAAGTGGGAATTTCAGGCCACCAGAACTGAATGAAGGTTCCAATTGCACTGAGTTCAGCCATGCTTACTAGTACATATAACACCCAATAGTTCCAGCCAGACATAAAACCAGCCATTTTTCCCCAATACTTATTAGCAAAATAACTAAATGAACCACTTACGGGTTCTTCAACAACCATTTCACCTAAATGACGCATAATTAAGAAAGCAATAATTCCGGCAATTGCATATCCTAATAAAATTGAAGGACCTGCCAGTTTAATCGTTTGAGAAAGACCTAAGAATAACCCTGTTCCGATCGCACCTCCGAGCGCGATGAGTTGAATATGCCGATTGGATAAGCCTTGTTTTAACTCGTGCTTATTGTTTGCATCCATAACGTTATCTCCAATGTTGGTGTCACTTCCTGTACACCTTTATTCAGCACCATATCCGAAGATCAGAAACCGACCTTCGGACATAAGTTTGCTTTAATATGAGTCCATTTAATTTTTAAGAAGAATTTTCCTATCTTCTATTTAAAACGAGCTTGCATCCTTACATTTAATAGGCTGGGAACGCTCCTTTAAAATTTCGTAACCACGATCACCGTAGTCAAAACGCGCGATGACTGAAGCAAATTTTTTCAAACTCACTGGCGCATCCATTGCCGGTAGTTTTAATTCAATAAAAGTTAGCTGATCATTTAAATGAACATTGTCTAAAACACTTCTAAGCTGTCCGGCAGTTTCTACCACATAGGTGGTATGGCCTTTTTTACCGTTAAATACCGCAGGAATTTCAGTATATTTCCAGTTTTGCACGTCGTTATAGGCTGCATTTTCACCCATAATTAAGCGCTCAATGGTATAGCCGCCATTGTTAAGCAAGAAAATGATTGGTTTTAAACCATGACGGATAATCGTAGAAAGCTCTTGTACCGTAAGCTGGAAAGAACCATCACCAATAAAGAGAATTTGACGGCGTTCAGGAGCTGCCAGCAAACTACCAAGTAAAGCCGGTAAGGTATAACCGATTGAACCCCAAAGCGGCTGAGCAATATATTTAGCTGTAGCAGGAAGTTTTAAACCAGACAAAGCTGAGTTTGAAGTTCCAACTTCACCAATAATCACATCGTCTTCTTTTAAGAAACCTGCAATGTAGTTCCAAAGTACATCTTGGCTTAGCTTTTGTTGGGCTGGAGCTTCAATTACTTTCTGTGGCTGTTTTTCAAGAAGAGGCATTGACGATTTACGTGGCGCAACTTTTTTATTTAGCTCAACAAGTAACTGCCCAATTTCAATACCCGGAAAATCCTGACCAAAAATATTTAAGCCATAAGATTTAATTTCAATATAGTTTTTAGTCGCAATTTGATGAGTAAATACAGCTGAACCGACATCTGTAAAACGTGCGCCAATACCAATTAGGCAATCAGACTGTTCAATTATATTTTTTACGTGTGGTTGGCTTGCCCCACCAACATAGGTACCGATATAACGAGGTGAGCCTTCATCCATAATATTTTTTGCAGTATTCATACCCGCAAATGGAATTGAGCATTTTTGAGATAAATCATTTAAAAGCGAAGTCACGCCAAAAACTGAAGCTTCATTATCAATAAGAAGCGCTGGGCTTTTTGCATTGTTCAAAATGTCGCAAAGTTTATTAACTACGCTGTGTAGTAAATCTGGCTCAACAGCTGGATAACTTAAATCAAGTGGGCGCTCAGACACTTCAATTTTGACGTGAGTAATGTCTCCCGCTAGCTGGATGTGTACAGGGCGGCGATCAAGGAAACACTGACGTAATACACGGTCAATCTCAAAGGCTGCATTTGCAGGTGTTAGACGAGTTTGGGCAACCGTGAACTCTTTCATACAGTTCATAATGTTGTCGTAGTTACCATCAACAAGCGTATGGTGAATTAAAGTGCCCTTTTGAACTGCATGTAAAGGTGGAATACCAGAGATATGAACAAGAGGTACATTTTCTGCATATGCACCTGCAATGCCATTAATCGCGCTTAAATCGCCTACACCATAAGTAGTTGCCAAGGCAGAAAAACCGTTAATTCGTGCATAACCATCGGCTGCATAGGCAGCATTTAACTCATTACAATTTCCAATAAATTCGAGTTCTGGATCTGCTTCAACTTGTTCGAGATATGAGAGGTTAAAATCACCAGGTACACCAAACAGATGTTGGATACCCATTTGTTTTAAACGAAGATTTAAAAAGTCACCGATTTCTATGAACATTGCTCTATATCCTTTGAGACAAATTTTTATTCCATAGAAAAATAATATTTCATCTACCTTTTAGATTTCGTGCATAATGAAAACGCATTTTAATAAAAATACATGATTTGTGTATCATAAAAGGATTTTATGCAATGGATAAGTTCGACTGGCAAATCATTCAGGCACTACAAAAGAATGGACGGCTCACCAATCAGGAAGTTGGAGATTTAATCGGTTTATCTGCTTCCCAATGTTCTAGAAGAAGACAGCTCCTTGAGCAAAAAGGCATAATTTTAGGTTACACCGCCCGCATCCAACAACAAGCGCTAGGACTAGAAGTCACGGCAATGATTCACATTAATTTAAGAACACACGAAGCAAAATCGCAGCAGGCTTTTCAAGAGCTCATTGAAGCGGAAGATAACATTCAAGATGCATTTTCGATCAGTGGCGATGCGGATTTTATTTTAAAAGTCGTTGCTGAAAACTTAGAACAGCTTTCTCAATTTGTAACCGAAAGATTGCTTTCTTATAATTTTATTGGTCACATAAAGTCTTACATTGTTCTAAAAAAAATTAAAGAACAGAATCATTTTTTGATCAAACCTAAAGGTCACGGTTACCATCACACGACTTAAGCAAATTAGTTTTTTAATAAAATAATTTAAAATAAAAAGGCGGATACTAGATCCGCCTTAAAATTAATATTTAGACTTTACTTATATGGACTGTTTGCCCAATCGTATTTTCAAGTAAACCTTCTAAACCGAACTCAGCACCTAAGCCTGACATTTTCCAGCCACCAAAAGGTGCATGAGGCAGAACTTCTGCATGTGTATTGATCCAAACAGTACCGCATTGAAGCTGAGTCGCGTAAGTTTGAGCAGCTTTAATATCAGAAGACCAGATTGAACCACCTAAACCAAATTCACTGTCATTAGCGCGAGCAATTGCATCATTGATATCGGTATATTTTAAAACAGGTAACACAGGACCAAATTGTTCTTCTTGGACCACACGACAAGAGTCAGACACTTCAGTCAAAATGGTAGGTGCAATAAAGTAGCCTTGCTCTGGTAATTGTTGTTGCCCAGAAAGTGCTTTTGCACCTTGCTCAATAGCTTCAGCAATAAGAGTTTTCACTTTATTATATTGCATTTGGTTTTGTACCGGACCAAATGTTGTAGAAGATTCCATTCCATCACCCACAACTTGAGCATTGGCAATGTCAGCTAACTTTTGGGATAAAGCCTCATATTGACTTTCATGTACATATAAACGTTTTAACGCCGCACATGTTTGGCCTGCATTTAAGAACGCCATATTAAAAATCTTAGCAGCAATTTCATCGATATTTGCATCTGGTAATACAATACCCGCGTCATTACCGCCAAGCTCTAAAGTTAAATGTTTTAACTGTTGAGCTGCACCAGCCATAATGTGCTGACCAGTTCGAGTTGAACCCGTAAACACCACTTTTTGTACATCTGGATGAGAAGATAATGCTTCGCCAATGTCACCAGCACCAACCACAATTGAAATAACGCCGGCTGGAACTTCTTGCTGAATGATTTCACATAAGCGCAAAGTCGATAGTGGCGTGTATTCAGAAGGTTTGCTAATGACAACGTTACCAGCACGCAATGCAGGCATGATATGCCAAACCGCAATCATGAGCGGCCAGTTCCAAGGGGTAATTGAAGCCACTATACCTAATGGCTGACGATGACGCTCAATACGCTTAGTTTCACTATCTTCAATCACTTCAACAGGTAAATCCATAGCAGCCGCATAGCGAGTCCAACCAATTGCTCCCTGCACTTCCATTTGCGCAAGTGCCAGTGGCTTACCTTGCTCAAGCACAACTAACTCTGCAAGCATTTCAGCATGCTTTTCAATGCCATCCGCAATCTTGTTTAAAATCGATTTACGTTCATCGTGTGAAACTTGTTGCCAAGCTTTAGATGCTTGTTTAGCAGCACTCACCGCTTGATTTACTTGCTCAACCGATGCTTTTGCGCAACGCGCGGCAGTTAGACCTGTAGCAGGGTTAATAACTTCTAGTTCACCCTGTTCACCTGAACAAGATTGACCGTTAATAATCAGTTTAAATTCATTAAGCACATTAACTTGTTGCATTTCTTCTTCCTTGTCTTAATTGTAATTACAGCCACTTACTTTTTTCAGTTAAAACGGGATTATTTAAAGTAAGTACGATATTGATATATCAATGTGACCAAAAATATTGGGGACATACCAATACAATAAGAAATTTGCATACGATAGATCATGCATAATTATTTTTGTTTTTTAAAAATATGCATGGTTTGTGCATATTTTTATTTGCTCATACACATTTTGAATAAAAGAATCTGTAATAAAAAAGCCCAGCAAGAAGCTGGGCTTTTTTTGTTAGCAACTCAATTAGTCGATTGGTGGTACATAGTTACCAGAAGCAATTGCATCTTTAATGCGGTCAGCTTCAGCCAATACTTGACCTAAAAGGTTTTTAACGTTTTCAAATGTCACAACAGGGCTTAATGTTGTCATTTTCAATGACTGTACATTACCAACTTTTGTTACACCGATATTTGCTTCACCACGTGCAAACAATTCGTCCGCTACGTTTTGGTTTAAGCTATCGATTAACTCAACTGGATAACCTTGTGGAACAACACGGAATAATACTGAAGCAAATTGTGGTTCAACTAAAAGCTCTAAACCTGTCGTTGCTTTGATGTAATCTGCAACTTCACGAGTAAGTTTTACACCATGGTCAATCATTGAACCGTAGAGGTTTTCACCAAGTGATTCAATTGTCATCCACAATTTCAATGCATCAAAACGGCGAGTCGTTTGTAATGACTTAGAAACAAGGTTTGGTACACCGTGTTCTTCATCATAAGCAGAGTTCAAGTATTCAGCTTCGTAGTGCATGAAACGATAGTTCGCTTCGTCTTTTAACAAGAACGCGCCACAGCTAATGCTTTGGAAATAATGCTTATGGAAGTCGAGGGTAATTGAGTCAGACAACTCAATACCATCAAGCATTGCACGGTAGTCATTTGACAGAATTAACGCTCCGCCCCATGCCGCATCGATATGCATCCATGAACCATATTTCGTTGTGATTTCACGAATTTTCTTCAATGGGTCAATTGCACCAGCATCAGTTGTACCAGCTGTCGCAACAACACAAGCAACCACTTTGCCTTCTGATTGCAAATGCGCCATCGTTTTTTCGAGAGCATCTACATCCATCTGTGCATTTTCATTCACAGGAACAGTCACAACTGACTGGAAGCCCATGCCCATCATTGCCATGTTCTTTTGCACAGAGAAATGCGCATTTTCAGAACAAATAACTTTGACGTTTTTCATTGCTTCAGCTGGAATACCATCACGCTGTACAGACCACGGATTACCGTTTTCGTCTTTCCAGTTTTTCGAAATGCACCAGTCACGAGCAAGTAACACACCCATTAAGTTAGATTGAGTACCGCCAGAGGTGAACACACCTGCCTGACCAGAACCATAACCAACTTTTTGGCGCAACCAATCAATGAGCTGAACTTCCATTAATGAACCGGCTGGGCTTTGATCCCATGAGTCCATAGACTGGTTAGTTGCATTGATTAACACTTCCGCAATCTGGCTCATCACCATGGTTGGGCAGTGTAAATGTGCTAATGAATGTGGATGATGTACTTTTAAGCTTTTATTTAAGAAAAGCTCAATCATACGTTGAAGTGATTCTTGTACACCCATACCTTCTTTTGAAGGCTGGAAAGAAATTGCTGAACGCAACTCTTTAATGCTACCGCCTGTGTACATCTTTTCATTTTGCAACCATGCTGAAACGGCTTTTACCGCTTCGCCCATTGCTGACTCATAGTCAGCAATGGATTGTGCATCATTGCAGAGTAACGCTTTACGATGTTCTGCAAAATCCACCATATTTATGCGCCTCGTACTGCAACCAATGCTTCTGCAATTGCTTTTTTAAAGCGAGCAATTACCTCAACACACTCTTCTTGAGTGATGATAAGCGGACAAAGTAAACGAATTACAGTGCCGTTACGACCACCTTTTTCAAGCAATAATTTATTGTTGAAGCAAGCAGTTTGAATTGCAGCAGCTAATTGAGAGTCTGCAGGAAGTGAACCGATACGGTCAGCTTGTTTACGCTCGTCAACAATCTCAACACCGATCATCAAACCACGACCACGTACGTTACCGATACATGGGAATTCTTGAGCTAATTTTTTAAATTCAGCTTGTAGATAATCACCACGTTCTTGCGCATTTTGAGCAAGATTTTGTTCAGTAATCGTTTTTAATACAACAAGGCCTGTACCCATAGCAAGTTGGTTACCACGAAAAGTACCCGTGTGACCTGCAGGTTGCCAAGCATCAAATTTACGTTTAATACCTAATACTGCAAGTGGTAAACCACCACCTACTGCTTTAGACATTACAACAACATCAGGTTCAATACCGGCATGTTCAAATGCAAACATTTTGCCTGAACGTGCAAAGCCAGCTTGAACTTCATCTAAGATTAAAACGATGTTGTGCTTTTCAGTCACTTCACGGATTTTTTGCAACCATTTTACTGGAGCTGTAACTACGCCACCTTCACCTTGAATCGCTTCAAGAATAACAGCAGCCGGTTTTGTTACACCGCTTTCAACATCTTCGATAAAGTTTTCAAAGAAGTAAGTTAAAGCATCAACACCAGCTTCACCACCCAAACCAAGTGGGCAGCGGTATTCATGCGGATATGGCATGAATTGTACACCTGGCATTAAACCGTTAACTGCATTTTTTGCACTTAAGTTACCAGTCATAGCAAGTGCACCATGGGTCATACCATGATAACCGCCAGAGAAACTGATCACTGAACTACGGCCAGTGTAAGTCTTAGCAAGTTTAATTGCTGCTTCAGTTGCGTCTGCACCTGCAGGACCACAGAACTGCAAGCAGTATTCTTCTTTACCACCAGGTAAATATGCTAACAATGCTTCAGTGAATGCATCTTTTAAAGGTGTGGTTAAGTCTAAAGTATGCAATGGCAAACCACTTGCCAACGTATCTTGAATACTTTGAATCACCGCAGGATGATTATGACCTAAAGCCAATGTACCTGCCCCAGCTAAACAATCAAGGTACTCTGTACCTTCAACATCAGTAACCCAGCATCCTTGTGCTTTCGCTATCGCTAACGGTAATTTACGTGGATAGCTACGAACATTTGATTCCATTTGACTTTGGCGAGTCAAATAATATTCGTTAGTAGCATTAGTGGCAGGGTTAACGGAAGTAACGCTCATATCGGATTACCATCTCTGATAGGGGTAGAAAGAAATAAGTCTGGTGACTTTTGGTCCTTTGACTCGGTGCTTTATAGAACTAGTAAAGACACTTATTTTATATCTTGTAACTAGGAGCGCGATGATACCTAATTTTACAAGAAAAAAAACGTCTTTTATGTACTTTACTCATCTAATCTTATTGAAAAAATGTATCATCCCAATAGTTAAGATGAATTATCATCATACTATGTGACAACCTAAAGAAAATATTCTTTTTTTATATTACTTTGATTTTTTAAGTTACATTG
>NZ_JRVL01000169.1:0-4991 GCF_054823985.1 Acinetobacter sp. GN11
TGGAAATATAATGTTGTTTGCAACACATTTTCACTTAAAAAACGCTGTCTTATCAGTAGGGGTTCTCAGCTTTGCACTTTTAACAGGTTGTGGAAATAATTCACAGCAAAATAATGAAACTAAGGCAGAAGCTTCTCAAACTGCACCTGCTGCTGAACTTCCAAAAGAAGTACGTTTTGCTTGGGGTGGCGGTCCACGAGTTTGGGTTCTTGGTAAAGCTGATGGAGATTTTGAAAAAGCTTTAGGTACAAAAATTAAGTGGGTCGAATTTGCTTCGGGTGCAGATGTAATTAATTACTTCGCCGCAAATGAAATTGATATTGCTCGTTTTGGTTCAAGTCCGGCTGTTGCGGGCATCACTCGCGGATTACCAATTGAAATCATTGGTTTGGAAGGTCTAATTTCTGGTGCAGAACGTTTAATCGTCCGTCCTGACATTAAAAACCTGCAAGGTCTGGTTGGTAAAAAAGTTGCCTTCCCTGCCAACTCCACCGCGCAATATGCTTTAGAACAAGCGCTTGCATTAAATAAAATTGATAAATCAAAAATCAAATTAATTCCACTTAAGCCTGCTGAAATTGTTTCTGCATGGACACGTGGTGATATTGATGCAGCTTATGTTTGGGGACCATTTACTCAGCAGCTCGAAAAAGAAGGCGGTAAAGAAATTTATCGTACAACAACGTTAAATGAAAAAGGCATTTTGGTTTATAACAACTTCGCTGTCCGTAAAGAGTTTGCAGAAAAACACCCTGATCTTGTAATTAAATTCCTGAAAGCTTACCAAGAACAAGTTGATGAATATAAACAAGATCCTAAAGCTGCTTCCCAAAAAATTTCTAAATATTTAAGTCTTCCATACGACCAAGTAGAAACCACACTTGCTGGTATCGAATATATTCCACTGAAAGATCAAGCCTCTGAAAAATATTTAGGTGCAACATCAAACGATGAAAACTCTGGCTTGGCTAAAGCAACTCAAGATATTGCTAAATTTTTAGTCAGTATTGGCGAGTTGAAACAATCTGATGTTCCAAAGAGTTATGCGCCTAATATCGACAGTAAATACCTTATTGAAGCGACAAAATAAGGTTATGAAATGATTCAGTTGAACCCGTTTAAATTAAAAGTGATTAGCGCATTATCGCTAATTGCTTTTGTGATTATTTGGCAGCTTGTGTGTACATTTAAACTTGTCTCACCAATTTTGTTGCCCTCTCCTCTACAAATTTTAGATACAGTTTTAGATTTATTTAAAAACGGTTACCGTGATGCTCCGTTTTATCAACACATTTTAGTCAGCACGGCGCGTGCCTTCTTTGCATTCTTCATTGCAATCATTATTGGTGTGCCTTTGGGATTATTAATGGGTCGTAGCCCTGTACTTAATGCCATTTTAGATCCATTTGTACAATTCTTACGTCCTATTCCAAAAATTGCCCTAATCCCTTTAGTGGTTGTGTGGCTAGGGATTGGTGAGGAATCTAAATTTTTCCTTATTTTTATTGCGACTTTACTTAGCGTCATTGTGGGTGCAACCGCAGCAAGCCAAAACGTTCCATATGGTTTGATTCAAGCAGCACAAACGATGGGCTTAGGAAAAACAGCAATCTTATTCCGCGTCATTTTACCCTCTTCGCTTCCTGAAATTTTCACCACCATTCGTTTATCGATTGGTATTGGCTGGACATCATTAATTGCAGCGGAAATGGTTGCAGCAACTTCTGGTTTAGGCTGGATGATTATTAATGCAGGTTCTTATTTGCGTACAGATGTTGTGATTGTCGGAATTATTTTACTTGGAACAATTGGCTTTATTTTAGATTGGCTCATTGTGAAAGCACAGCAGAAATGGGCCCCTTGGACAGGAAAAGCATAATGACTCAACCCTTTATTGAGCTAAATAATGTTCAGAAAATATTTAAACAAAACAAAACGGAAAATACGGTCTTAGAAGATATTAATCTTAAAATTCCTGAAGGTCAGTTTGTTTGCTTACTTGGGCCTTCTGGCTGTGGTAAATCAACTATTTTGAACTTGCTTGCTGGTTTTGAAAAACCAACTTTAGGTGAGATTTATGTAGATGGTCAATCCATCTCAGCGCCGGGCATTGACCGAGCTGTTGTATTTCAACAAGCTCAATTGTTTCCTTGGCTCACAGTAAAAGAAAATATTCAATTTCCACTTAAGCAATCAAAAGCTGAGCCTAAATATATTGCTGAGCAAACTGAATATTATTTAGAAAAAACGGGGTTAAAGAAGTTTGAAAATCATCGAATTTGGCAAATCTCGGGTGGTATGAAGCAACGTGTTGCCCTTGCTCGTGCGTGGGTCATGAAGCCAAAGATTTTATTGATGGATGAGCCTTTTGGGGCTTTAGATGCTCAAACACGTATTTTGATGCAGGAAACACTGACTCAGCTTTGGCAAGACAACAAAACTACCGTTTTATTTGTTACTCACGATATTGATGAATCTCTACTTTTAGCAGATCGCATTATTTTAATGGCAGGCCATCCCGGGCGCATTGCCGAAGATATTCATGTGAATTTACCTCGTGCGCGCAGCATTGAAAATATTGCGCCACAGCAAGAATTTATTGAAACCAAAAAACATATTTTAGAAATTATGCGCAAAGAAGTAAGTCGCATGATTGATTACATACATTAAATTTTTAGGACATTATTATGTTATTAAGTCATTTGCCGCGCGTTCAACTGGTTCATGCGCCTACTCCTCTAGAGTTTTTACCTAACTTAACTAAAGCGTTAAATGGTCCCCAGATTTACATCAAACGAGACGATGCTACAGGGCTGGCTACAGGCGGTAATAAAACCCGCAAATTAGAGTTTTTAATTGGTGATGCGCTTGCAAAAGGTGCCACACATGTACTTACTCAAGGTGCAACTCAATCTAACCATGTTCGCCAAACGATTGCAGCAGCAAATAAATTTGGTTTAAAGGCATCGGTTTTACTCGAACAACGCGTTAGTGATGGTACAGATGAATATTACAATAACGGAAACTTATTGCTCGACGAGATTTTAGGTGCAACATCAATTGAGGTTGTTCCGGGTGGCACCGACATGGTTGCGGCTTTAGAAGCCAAAGCAAAAGAATTAGAACTACAAGGTGAGCGTCCGTACATTATTCCGGGCGGAGGCTCAAACGCTATTGGTGCTTTAGGTTATGTATCAACAGCAATTGAATTAATTAACCAACTTAACCAGATTCAACTGGCTCCGACTCATCTTGTACATGCAACAGGTAGCACGGGTACTCAAGCTGGTCTCTTAGCGGGTATTGCGGCAACTCACTCAAACTTACCAGTACTCGGTATCAGCGTTCGTGCTGAAAAATCTAAACAAGAAGAAAATGTTTATAAACTTACTCGTGCAACTTTAGAGTATCTTGGTTTAAGCGCAGATCTTATTGCCCGTGAAAAAGTGATTGCAAATAGTGACTATGTTGGTGATGGTTACGGTATTCCAACCGATAGCATGGTTGAAGCGGTTGAACTTCTTGCTCGGACTGAAGGTATTTTGCTTGACCCTGTTTACTCAGGTAAAGGTTTTGCGGGTTTAGTCGACCTCATTCGTCAGGGTCATTTCACTAAAGATGACAAAGTAATCTTCCTCCATACAGGCGGTGCCGTAGGCTTATTCGGTTATCGTAAAACGTTCTCTAGTAAAGATGCATACCGTTTGTAAGATGACAACATTTTCAGAACTCCCCACCCTTGGAATTTTGGGTGGTATGGGACCAGGCGCTGCTGTTGATTTTCAACAGCGTCTGCTCGATGCAAGCCCTGCCACAAAAGATCAGGAACATATTCCAACAATTGCTTGGAATCACGGCGGTATTCCTGACCGACAACTTGCACTTAAAAACCTAGGTGAAAGTCCTTTAAATGCCATGTTACATGGGCTAAAAATTTTAGTGCGTAGTGGTGTTTCTAAAATCGCAATTCCATGTAATACCGCACACTTCTGGCATTCTGACTTACAGCAACACACCCATATTGAAATCTTAAATATGGTTGAAATTACGGTACAACAGATTTTAAAGAATTATCAATCTGGTGATAAAGTCGGGATATTGGCAACCAAAGGTGCACTTTCTACTCAGTTGTATCAACATGAGTTAAGCAAGCATGACATTCCTTTTGTCATTAATTCGGATGAGGAAATTGAACAGGAATTTATGCCGGCTGTTTATGCTGTAAAACGTAATGAATCGGCAAAAGCGGGTATCGTTTTTCAAGAGTTAAGCCAAAGGCTCATAGATCAAGGTGCTGGTTCGATTATTTTAGCCTGTACAGAAATTCCAATTGGTTTACATGCAATCCAGTCTCCAATTTTAGATGTGAGCTTTGATACCACACAAATTTTGGCAGATGCTTGTGTAAATTGGTTTTATCGAAATACACAACTCTAAAATAATGTTGCAACAGTGCTTTAGGCTCTAATCTAGCTAATGCACTGTCTATCTGTTTTGAGTGGGTGATTACAATCTCATTTGTATCACTTCACTTTCGAACTTTTCTCTACAGCTTATCAACCCCAGCAAAAAAACAATCCAACACCCTTTCTCTCTCGTCCGACATATTCGAATCTAAAAGCTGAAAGATTGCGCCCTCAATCATATATAAAAATAGCTTGGCGTCCTGAAAAGTCGCATCCGTTTTGAATGTTCTAAGCTGACTATAGATTTCATTCATTAGCCACGTTCTATATTTAATTGCGACTTGATAGGCTTTTGGATAGGTCAGTTTCGTTTCAAAAATGGCTTTAAATAATAAGTAGTAAAGCCCCTCTAAATCGGTGTGTAAGAAATAAAGATGTTTGAGTTTTTCCTTCACGCTTGTGCCTTGGTCGTACTCAACAATTGAAACTACTTTTGCTTTTAAACGTTCTTTTTGTACGATCAAACAGATTTCAATAAACCGCTCTTTCGAGTGGAAGTAGTTATAAAAAGTCGCTTTTGGAATT
>NZ_JRVL01000170.1:0-5979 GCF_054823985.1 Acinetobacter sp. GN11
ATATAGAGAGAGTTCTGTGGTGACATCGAACTCTTGCGCACGCTTAGCCAGCTTAATTGCATCATCAACTAAAATTTCTTCACTACCAGCTTGAATTAATAAAGGCGGAAGATTTTTAAGATTAGCAAAAAGTGGGGAGATCAGTGGGTCATTTGCTTTAAATTCTCCACGATAACCGTCACCTCCGCGTTTTAATGCATAGCTTTTTATCATTGGGTCTCGTTTGATATTGTTGCGTACCGAAGGTGAACTCAAAGTAATATCTACATAAGGAGATATCATGATTATTCCTGCAGGTAATTCCTGTTGAGTATCTCTAAGCTCAATTGCTAAAGCTAATGCTAAAGCACATCCACCAGAGTCTCCTCCTAGAAAAATTTGTTTAGGTTCCCAGCCTTCGTTTATTAAATATTGATAGAAAGATTTCACATCATTTAACGCGGCAGGATAGGGATGTTCAGGAGCACGTCGATAATCAAGCATATAAACTTTTACATTCGCTCTTGCTGCAAACTCAGAAGATAAAGCTCTATGGGTTCTTGAGGAGCCAGCGAAAAAAGCGCCTCCATGGCAATGCAATAAAACACCTTGGACTTGTGCGTTGGGCAATGCAGTTTCAGCCTTAATCTTATTAAAGTTGAGGGGATCTTTAATTTCAATTTTATTAATTTTTACATCTGTTCTAGGCTTGAAAATGGATGAACCAAACTCCATTGCTCCACGTAAAATAGGGAACGGTAAAGGTAAGCCGCTTGCTAGTTTGAAGCTTAAGCGTAAACCAGCTTTTACAACAGATTCGGATATTTGATCAAATATATTCTGTTCCATGATATTTTCCTTTCCCATTTTTTAGCTTGCTTTTTGATTGCTATTAAATTGAAAATTTCTTTTGAATGCGATTGTATAATCCTCAAGATTACATTTAGCCAAACGCGATCTCATTTCAAATGTGGTCCATGGCCACAAAGTACTATTGCGCCCATTTTGGTCAATGAAATAACTGCTACACCCACCAGTATTCCAGACAGTATTTTGCAATGCGGCTTGTACTTCATCGTTATACTTATCTAAAACTTCTTTGCGAATTTCGATGGTAGCAATCTCGTCTTTACGGACTTTTTTAAGTGTGTCGATGATATAGGCCAGCTGAGCCTCAATGATAATGAGAGCCGATGAGCTAACGGCAATATTGGGTCCAAACATGACAAAAGCATTTGGACAACCCTCGACAACCGTTCCCAAATAGCCTTTAGCACTTCCTTGCCATACTTCATCCATTCTTTTGCCGTCTTTATTTCGGATTTGTTTTGCAATTGGAGGATTACTGACTTCAAATCCTGTACCAAAGATAATGGCGTCTACTTCATATTTTGTTCCATCACTAGCGATTAAAATATTGCCTTGTACTTCTTTAACTCCACTACGTAAGACATTTACATTCGGTTGAGCCAATGCCGGATACCAACGATTTGACTGTAAAATTCGCTTACAGCCAATTGTAAAATCGGGGAGTAGTTTCTCCCGTAATACAGGATCTTTAACTCCTAATTTAATATTCAATTTTGCTAATCTTTCAATTTGCTCAACAAGTTTAGGATGATGCATACTCGAATTTAGCGATTCAAAAATTCCGTACACTCCATAGCGTGTAAGCTTTTGGGTAATTGGAATAAATTTAAATAGTGTATGCGCAAATTTGGGTAAGGTCTGGTCCATCTTTGGAAGAACCCATTGAGGTGTACGTTGAAACAAAACTAGCTTTTCAACTTTAGATTGTATTTCTGGCACAAATTGAATTGCTGAAGCACCTGCACCAATCACTGCTACCTTTTTTCCAGTTAAATCAAAATTATGGTTCCATTCAGCAGAGTGAAAGCTCACGCCCTCAAACGTTTTAATACCCTCAATTTTTGGAAGTACTGGCTCATGCATTGGACCACCAGCCATAATCACAAATTGAGCGTGAATAGGACCGTTATTTGTATTTATAACCCAATGTTTAGCTTGAGAGTCCCAAGCACTTTCAAGCATTTCATAACCGAAGCGGACATATTTTTCGACATCAAATTTTTTAGCTACATCTTGAATGTATTCTTTAATTTCTTGTTGAGGTGCAAATACACGGCTCCATTTAGGATTAGGTGCAAATGAATAGGAATATAATGCGGAAGGCACATCACATGCGCAGCCAGGATAGGTGTTTGCTCTCCATACACCGCCAATTTCATGTGCTTTTTCTAATACGACAAAATCAGTAAAGCCAGCTTCTTGTAATTTGATTGCAGCCCCAAGTCCTGCAAAACCAGCACCAATAATAACGACTTGGAATTTTTCAACTTGATTCATAGTATTTATCCTTATTTTGTTTGAGCGAGTTGATTTAGGCGTTGGATATAAGATTTTCTGTCGTTTTGGTCTAGTCCTTTTAAAATACGGTCATCACCAATTAATTTGCGGAAACCAGTATTAAGCCAGAATGGAATGAGCCCATATGCTTTAGGTGTGTGGGTCAGGTAATTAGGGACAGCAATTTCAGAAATTTTATGTTCAACAGCTTTAATAATTGCATCAGCTACATCTTGAGGTTCAACCGTAGGAATGGGTAATCCATCTCCTGTACCCGATGATAATTCTGTTGCCACTTTTGAAGGTAAAACTGCGGAAAGGCCAATAGGTGTATCTCTTAATTCTTGTTGCATCGCCGAGGTTAAACCCACTACAGCAAATTTGGTCGCACAGTAAATACTCGCTCCGGGAATAGGGTATTTTCCAGCTAAAGATGCAACATTCACAATATGACCAGTTTGACGCTCAAGCATTTTAGGTAAAACTGCTTTCATGCCATGAATCACACCTCGTAAATTAATATCGATTTGTGCATCCGTAATGGCTTGAGTTTCTTCAATCATTGAACCCATAGGCATGATGCCGGCGTTATTGATAAGAATATCTATAGGACCAAGTTCTTTTTCGACTTGCTCTACAAATTCATGAAACGATTTTTGTAAGCGTACATCAAGGTAACCTCCATAACCTTGAACTTTAAAAGCAGCTTGTTTTGCCAGCTCTAAATCAATATCTCCTATAGCAACCTTTGCACCCAATTTCCTAAAAGCGAATGCTGTAGCTAATCCTATGCCACGTCCGCCACCTGTAATCAAAACAACCTTGTTCGAAAAAGCTGGTTTCTTGCTCATTTTTGTTCCTTTTCTTAGTCAAAAAAACACCAATTCGGAACATAATGTCACTAACGGAATTTAGTGTCAATTTTTGATTTTAATGTTCTATCGTTTTTTCCATAAAGTTCTGATAAAATTTTTGATATGAATAATCAAACAACTCTCTCGCGTGCTGAACGCCAACGTCTTCAATTACAAGCAGAAATTGTTGAAGCTGCCTTTCTTGAATTTTCTGAACGCGGTTATCATCAAACTGCGATTTCTGACATTGCAAAAAGGTTAGGGATAGGGCATGGGACTTTTTATCGTCATTTTGAGAATAAAAGAGATATTCTTGATAATGTAATTAGCGATACCATGTTAAAAATTACTGCTTTATTAGCTGATGAAAATGCACCTAATGCAGTATCTACACTTGATGACTATATTGCTCAATGCGAAAGGATTTCTTCAAAGTTTCAAGAGTTTGCGATAGAAAATCCGAATACACTCCGTTTAATTTTGTTGGAAGCTACTTCTATCGATAAGGAGATGAACGCCCAAATTAGTACCCTTCTGCAAGTAGGTGGACTTTTTACGGCAAACTATCTACAAAATGGAATAGATCGAGGTTATTTAAAATCTGACTTAGATACACAAATGACAGGACACGCAGTTGTAGGAATGATTATTGCGGGTGCCTTACAATTTTTATTGGCGAATCAAGACTCAAAATTTCTTAAACAATACAGTAAAGCAGCGATTGAACTTATGATGTCTGGAGTGGCTTCTAAAGGCACTTAATTAAAAAAGGTTTAGATTGGTTCTGGCTTATGCTTTATTGCAGATCGACATTCCATAATTAGAAAATGACATAGAGCACTTTGAAATGAAAAAGCTTGCAATAACTTTTGCTGTTTTAGCTCAATTATCGACCTACGGCTTAGCCAATGATTCTACGGGTTACGTTGGTACTGGTGGGATTCAATATCTCAAAAATTCGCAGATTGCCATGCAAAGCGAAGATCTATTTGTTAGTAAAAAACGAATTAAAGTCGACTACCTCTATAAAAACCTAAGCAATAAAGATGTAACTGAAACGATTTTATTTCCGCTACCACGCATTGATAATTTCTTTGAGTCTGACTTTGCTCACACTGAGGAGCTTTTAAAAAGTTTTAAGATCGTGGTGGATGGTAAAAATATTAAACCAGAAATGCACGTCAGAACGTTTATTCAAAAAGATGAAAAATCACCTCTGATTGATGCAACGGATGAGTTTAAGCAGTGCGGTTTTAGTGAAAAAGACATGCTTAATCCGTGGACCCGTACTAACTATGATTATGAATATTATGTAGATAAGCTAAAACAATGTAATACGCCAAAAATACAGAAAATTTTAGCTAATTTTAAAAAAGATGATGTAATTCCATGGTCATCTCAAGTGATCTATAGTTGGAAGCAGACCTTTAAAGCCAATAGTTTGACTAAAATTCAGCATGAATATAAACCTTTGGTGGGTGGTTCTGTTGCTCTCTATCCAGATGAAGATAGCCAGCAATTTTGTATGGATAAACAATTTAAGCAGGGCTTAAAAAAAGCCAGTTCAGAAAATTCGCCGTTTAGTGCACTCGGCTATATTTTGACGACGGGTGCAAATTGGGCAAAACCAATTGAAAATTTTAAGTTAACCATTGAGCGCGATAAAAATGAACTGGTTTCATTTTGTTGGAATGGACCCGTCAAAAAGATTAGCCCAACTCAATTTCAGATGACCAAAACCAAGTTTGTCCCTAAAAAAGACCTAGATATTATTCTTGTGAGAGTGAAATAAGCCAAACTCAAATAAAAATGAATAAATGGCTAGCCTAATCACGCTAAGAAATTCCATACTATAAAAGTAGAGGGATTTCTAATGCGGGATGAAACGTGAATTTAAAGAATCTGGAAGCTTTTTATTGGGTTGTGACTTTAAATAGCTTCAATAAGGCTGCAACTAAATTGCAAACCACCCAGCCTGCGGTATCTCAAAAAATCACATCTCTTGAAAATGAATTAGGCTTTAAAGTCTTAGATCGAAACTATCGGCAGTTTAAACCAACGCACAAAGGCTTAACTTTGTTTAAGTACGCCGAAAAATTTATGCGACTAGAAACAGATCTGGTGGCTGAACTCACTGAAAATCAGCATCTGACGGGTACAATTCGTTTAGGTGTTTCTGAAACAATTGTCTATACGTGGTTAGTCGAATATATCGAAAAGGTTCAACAAGAGTTTCCAAAAATTTCAGTAGAAATTGTGGTTGATCTGACACCTAACCTACAAGAAGGTGTTCGGACAGGTGACTTGGACATGGCTTTTTTGTTGGGGCCAACTTTGGCTTTTGAATGTATTGAACAGGCATTGTGTGACTTTGAGCTGAGCTTTTTGGCTTCACCGTCATTTAAGGGCTGTGTGGCTCAAATGTCTTTTAAAACTCTCATGTCTCATACCATTTTAACTTATCCAAAAATTACCTATCCCTATAAAGAATTGAAAGCCAGAATGAAAGAACAAGGGATTGATGAACCACTTTCAATTACCAGTTATTCATTGGCAACTTTATTGCGTTTAGCTGAGCAGGGCTTAGGCATTGCTGTCGTGCCGACCTTAACCGCTTTAAAAGAAATTACAGATGGTCGACTGGAAATATTAAATACACCCATTCAGTTAAAAACCTTTCATTTCACCTCGATCTACATTCAAGGAAATGACGTTGCCTTGAAAGAAAAATTGACAGAGGTTGCGGTTAAAGTCTCGGAAAGTGCCATGAAAAGCCTCA